>NZ_JBZXVU010000013.1:0-103545 GCF_058892565.1 Hirschia sp.
CTGTTGGACCAATTTGTCAATGGTATCTCTTCTTAGTGGAAATATAGATGAATATCCATTTTTTACTGCCATAAATAGATGATAACCGGCGTTTTTGCATGTTGATCCATTGATGTGTTGATTTTTGGTTTAACCAATTTGAGGTTGATGCGTTGCTTTTGGCTTTACAAATTGTGACGACAATGCCATATTCCCAACATCTAAATATAATTCCCAATATGTGGTATTTAGTAAGGTGAACAAAACAGTTCTAGGGATAGCGTCGAGAAATGAGGGGATCACTCAATATTTAAGTGAATAAGCATCTGAAGAGTTTGAAAGGGCGGGGAAGTTGCACAGCCTTTTACACACTTTGAAAGCTTGCTCTCACTCATCTCGGTCAAAGCAAATAAGAACTAAAGGCAATTTAAGTTGCTGAATAAGTTTAAAAAAATGGAGGAGGACACTTATGAAAAATCAAAGCAAATCGGTGAGTCATTATAGGCGAATACTTCGCAACTCATTGTTTGGAAGCAGTGCTATTTTAGCAGCGAGCATGTGTTTAGGAAGTGTGGCAGTTGCTCAAGATGTTCAAGAAGAAGAAGCTGAAGGTCAGCAAGTTCTTGATGTTATTACGGTAACAGGTTCTCGCCTTGCCGATCGGGGATATGACGCGCCTACACCTGTGACAATTTTGGGTGAAGAAGAATTCGTTCTGTCAGGTACGCAGAATGTTGAGAGCCTCCTTCTAGATACTCCGCAATTTAGTGGAAACCAAACTGAAGGTCCTAAAGCCAACACTGTACAAGCGGGTTCACCGGTTGGTGTATCGACGCTGAACCTTCGCAATTTTGGCGCGACACGTAACCTTGTCCTCGTGAATGGTCGTCGCTTTGCGATTACTGGTCCAGCGATGACGACGGACATCAATACAATTCCCGCTGCGTTGATCAAACAGACTGAAGTGGTGACGGGTGGATCGTCTGCCGTTTATGGTTCTGATGCGATAACAGGGGTTGTAAACTTCCTGCTCAAAGATGATTTTGAAGGTGTTGAAATAAACGCTCAATCTGCCTGGGATTCTCCGACCAGCACACCGACATATAGTGTCGACCTAACGCTTGGTGGTAATTTTGACAATGACCGCGGTAATTTGACTGCATCCATCGGATATTTAAATCGCGGGGGCATGACTTTAGCCGAGCGAGGTGATTGGGCAGCTCAAGGCCTAAGTGATGGATGTGTGACTGCTGCTTCTTATAGTGACAGCGGCGCTGGTACGGCTTTAAGTGTTCCTTCTGGACAAACGTGTGAAGAAGCAGGTGGACGCCTTGGTTTCGTGACGGGTGGTTCTAGTGCAGTACCAAATGGTCGTATTGGTGGATTGCCAACATTTGGGTCTGCTGGCTCTGACGCGACGTTTGACGCCGCTTTGGCTGCGGCCGGTCTTCAGGACATGACATCACTTGGTGCTATTTTTGACCAAACAGGCACAAGCGTTCGTCCATTTTTAGATCCAGATGACCGTTTTGATTTGTCACCGAACTCGTATCTTGTGACACCACAAGAACGTTGGATGGGAAATGTCTTTGGGCATTATGATTTCAACGAAAAAGCAACTGGTTATATGGAGTTGCACTATAGCAGCAACATTTCGGACGTGCAGATTGCACCGACAAATGCGACTGGGAATTTCCTTGTTGAGACAGATAACCCATATTTAAGCACAGAGATGCAAAACATTCTGACTTTGCTTGATGCGCGTGAAACTGGAACGACGACAATCAATCGCGGTACGTTCAGCATGGACACGACTGCAAATGATGGTTTGGCAATTTTAAACTACAACCGTCGTTTCAACGACTTGCCGACACGTTCCGCGAATGCTGATCATTCTGTATTCCGCACAGCGATTGGTTTGCGTGGTGAGCTGGGGGATGTGTCTGATTCTTTCTTGAGAGAACTTAGCTATGATACATATTTTAGCTTTGCCAGAACATCTGAAACGATTGTTCAAAGAGGGTCTGTCTCTTTAAGTCGTATTCAAGGTGCCATGCTTTCAAACGGCGGAAATGCGCCATTGCTGAACCCGTTTGGCCAAAATATTTCTGCCGCTGCAGCTGAAGAAATTGGTGTGACTTCAATCTCCAAGATTGATGCAGAACAGGAAGTCTTTGTGGCGAATCTGACAGGTGTTGCATTTGATATGCCTGCTGGACCAGTGGACTTTGCACTTGGGTTTGAAACACGCGACGCGACATCAGCTTATACACCAGACCGCTTTTTGAGTTCTGGCGATGTGTCAGGTTGGAATGCGGCAGAAGCCACGAGTGGTGGTCAATCTGTAAAAGAGATCTTCGGTGAGGTTCGCGTTCCCATTATTGCAGATCAACCCGGATTTGAGCGGTTGAACCTGAACGGTGCTTTCCGTGTGTCAGATTATGACTCGCCCGGAATTGAAGATGCAGTCTGGACATATTCCACTGGTGTGGAATGGGCCGTTACAACAGACTTGTCTTTCCGTGGTCAGTTCCAGCATGCAATTAGAGCACCTAATGTGGGTGAATTGTATGGCGGACAAGGTACAGATGGCCCAAGTGCTGTTGATCCATGTTCTTCATTGCAACCAGCCGCAGATCAGACCGACGCTGTTCGCGCAGTGTGTGAAGCAACGGGTGTTCCAACAAACCTCGTCTTTGATGCATCTGTTCAACCATCACCATTCCTAACTCAGGTGAGAGGCGGAAATGAAAATCTAAGCCCTGAAGAATCTGATACTGTAACTTTAGGTATGATCTATGAACCAAGCTGGTTTGAAGGTTTTGTACTAAGTGTTGATTACTTCGATATCGAATTGGAAGATGCGATTGCTCCACTTGGTGGTGGCGGAATTCAGAACGTGTTGAACCTCTGTTATAATGTTCTGCAAGATGCCAATAGTGTTTATTGTCAGGCCGTGAACAGAGACACACAAACAGGTGAAATTACCGGTCCAGATAATGTTCTTACAACGAATGCGAACATTGGTGGTATTAAGACGTCTGGTCTGGATGTTCAGGCTAGATATCGCTTCGATACAGATTGGGGTCTGTTTGACGGTGGTAGTTCTTGGGAGATTAACACAGCATGGACTTACACTGATGAGTTCACTGTTACTCCTATTCAGGAATTGCCAGAACTTACCAATGAATGTGTGGCCACATGGGGTGGTACTTGTGGACAACCATTGCCTGAATTCAAAGGGAATGCGCGTCTAACTTGGAGCTCAGGTCCTGCGCTTGTGTCTCTGCGTGGACGTTATATCGGCGAGTTAACACATGATTCCATTGCGGTGCCGCGTGCACGTGGTGAAAGTTTCACTGATCCAAGCACTGTCGTCACTCCAACAATCGACCCGATCCTTTATTGGGATTTAACGGGTGGATATGAATTTGGTGAGAACACCAAATTTACAGCAGGTGTTCGTAACCTGCTGGATGAAGACCCACCTGTTCTTGGTTCGTATGCTCTAGGAGGTGGTAACACAATCCCAGCAACATATGATGTCCAAGGGCGTGTGCTATTCGTCAGCGTTAATCAGCGTTTCTAGAAAAGAAACGAGTTCTATTTTTTCCCACGAACTAGGTGCGATCTATCAAGGTCGCACCTTTTTTCTTATAACTATGTTGAGATGACCTTGGAGAAAGATGAAATGCTAAATTCAATTTCCAGACGATCCTTTATGTATGCCAGCGCATTTTGCGGCGTCAGTGCTTGTCAGACTAATCTCCCACGGGCTTTTGCTGATCCTGTTTGGGAAAAAGCAGAACAAATTCGGCAAAAAATAACACCGCCTTCTATACCTAAAGCGCAGTTTCTTCTGACTGATTTCGATGCGCGAGGCGATGGAATATTTGATAATACTGCTGCATTTAAAGCGGCAATTGACGCCTGTCGGAAGGCAGGAGGTGGACAAATCAGAGTGCCGGACGGTCATTATTTGACTGGCGCTATTCAATTGCATTCTAATATAGAACTTAATGTGAGTGCCGGTGCAAGATTGATCTTTAGCACTGATCCAATGGATTACCCTGTCGTTCTAACACGATATGAAGGGGTAGAAGTTATGAATTATTCCCCCTTGATTTACGCAAGAGATGCTAAAAATGTCGCGATCACGGGTGAAGGGGTTCTCGATGGTCAGGCCAGCAATGAACACTGGTGGCCATGGTGCGGCGCAGAGCGGTTCGGTTGGCGAGAAGGTGTTGGCCATCAAACTCCTGATCGCCAAGCGCTTTTTGAGATGGCAGAGTCTGGTATTCCGGTTGAACAACGTCGTTTTGGCCCAGGACATTATTTACGCCCATCTTTTGTTGAGTTTTACAATTGTGAAAATGTGCTGGTTGAGAACATTCATTTAAAGGATGCACCGTTTTGGAATATTCACCCTGTTTTGAGTCGCAATGTTATTGTGCGAGGGGTGGAAGTGGTTGGGCATGGGCCCAATAATGACGGTTGCAACCCTGAATCTGTAGATCATATGCTGATCGAGAATTGTTACTTTGATACGGGTGATGATTGTATTGCTATAAAATCAGGGCGCAATGCAGATGGCCGGCGTGTGGCTGTTCCGAGTGAGAATATACTTATTCGAAATTGTCAGATGAAAGCAGGACATGGCGGCGTGGTTATTGGCAGTGAAATCTCGGGTGATGTTTTCAATGTGTATGCAGAGGGCTGTGCAATGGATAGCCCCGATTTATGGTATATGTTGCGGATAAAGAATAATGCGATGCGCGGCGGTGTGGTTGAAAATATTCACCTTCGCAATATTGAAGTCGGTCAGGTTGCACGCGCTGTTATGATTTGTGATTTCAATTATGAAGAGGGAATAAATGGTCCATTTACGCCTGTATTACGCAATGTCTCAATGCAGAGTATTGCGGTAAAAAAAGCTGTTCGGGTTCTTGATAGCCAAGGTTTCGCTAAAGCTGAGATAGAAAATATCTCATTGAAAGACTGTATCTTTAACGGTGTTTCTAGCCCAAGCCTAATTGCGCATACAAAGGGTGTGGCATTGAAAAATATCTATGTAAACGATGCGCTTGTGAGTGCACTTTAGGGAAAGGAGGGGACAAATTTAATGTCCCCTCACTAGATATTAAAAAATCTCAGAATCGGCTTTAGCTATCATTGTGTCAGCAATGTCAGTGCTACCAAAACTTCTAAAGTCTGATACATTGTTGAGGTGGAAAGCCGGTGCATTTGAAGGAATTTGCATACGGAAGAAATCTGCCCCTTCGACATCGCGAAGCCAGAAGGCTGCTCTTGGGTCTGCCTTTTCGACAGCGATTTCTATATTGCTCATTTCAACATTACGCGCATCTCTGATGTAGAAGCCAGTCGCTGGCAAATCACCAAACATATTGGGTTCAGGATAACCAAGCTCTTCCAAAGGTGGAACTCTTGAGGCTAGTTCTTCGGGAGCTCCGCCTATCTGGTGGAAATAACAGTCTGCAATTTTGACATCTTCAACAGGGTGTCCAGGTATCCCAGCTATAATTGAAGGCAAAATAGCAGCGCTAGAGCTGGTAATATTCGTAATTGAAATACGACGTAACTTGGCAATGGGCACACCCTCAGGGCCGCGCATCCGGCGTCCTAGTCTTAGGAAAATAGGGGAGGAATAATTGCCGCGCATTGTGCAATTGGAAATGGTGACATCTTCAAGGTCTCCACCATCTACAGTTTCTAATGCAAAACCCTGACTGTCTTCGAAGGTGCAATTATTGATGGTAATGTTTTTATATCCGCCATTGGATTCGGTTCCAAATTTTATGCGGCCATGCACTTGGGGAGCAAATGAAGCGGGCATTTTTTTCCATGTGCCATCCAACACAGATCCGATTTCATAATTACCAGTTACAAAACAATTGGTTATTGAAACATTCTCTGTGGCGCGAGCATAACCCAGCGCATAGCTGCTTTTCAGGCAGATGCCATCATCCCATGGTGAATTGACGGTACAATTGCTGACACGCACACTGCGGCAACAATCAATATCAAAACCATCGCGTGTGGTGTCAACAATGAGGTTGTCGATCGTCAAATTATCAACGCCCGTCGCAAGCAAGGCAAACCAACCACCTTCAAGCATTTTAAAATCACGCAGCAGCACATTGCGGCAATTTTTCAGAGCAATGGCTTTATTGCCGGTGCCGGGGTAATGGGGGTCGTCCATATAGTTATAGCTGCCATCACCTCGGCTGAGGTTTTTGCCCCAGATTAATCCATCACCAATGATGGAGACATTTTCAAGATTTTCACCCCAGATAAGGCTGTTTTGAAAATGGGAGTGGCCAAAATCTTGATAGTCTTTAATAGCTGGATCAATAGGTTCTGGCAGATCGTATCCTGGAGAACCTTCTTCAGGGTTGGGTGCAGCTTTGATGATGGCCCCATTGTCGAGGTAAAGCGTGATATTGCTTTTCAATCGGATCGTGAAACAACTGTAAGTTCCAGCAGGGAAAAAAACCATGCCTCCGCCCATGCTGGCGGCATGATCAATTGCGCGGTTGATCGCATGGGAATCTATTGTTGACCCATCACCTTTGGTTCCAAAATCACGGATATTGACGATGCCTGCGCCTGTCATGGCATTGGGAACAAGGGCTGCGCCATTGCAGGCAGTTAGAATGGAGGTTGCAGCTAGTCCGGCGCTTCCCGCCAATAAAATTTTTCGTCTGTTATACATGGTCTTTATTCCTAACTGAAATTGATATCATGTGGGTTAGCTGATGGAATTTCCGTAACCGATAATCGCTGTGGAACCGACGAGTGTGGCGATACCTAGCCAGACCAACCGTTTGGTTTTTATGCTGGAGGTTTTCCATTCTCCAAGAGAGAAGCCCCACAACGTTGAGAAGATGATGATGCTGGCCATATGGAGCGTCCAAGATGAAAAGCCAAAGCGCCCCATCTGACTTTCACCCATCGTGTAGAAAAAGAATTGAAGGTACCAAAGTGTACCTGCGAGTGCGCAGAGCGCATAATTCAGGACGAGAGAGGACGATGATGCTGTCTTAGCGCCTGCTGATGAGTCTGTAGAGGCGTCTGGTAAAATGTCAGCATTGGTTGCGTGTCCAAACCATTGCTTGGCTGACTTATTCTTGTAAATCAGAATGCTGCACCAGATAAAGTTTGTTGCAAATCCACCTGCGAGAATAACGCATAGTACCGGTAGGCCTTGCCAAAGTACGCCTGTGCCAGCGGCAAGAGACAGGTCGCGAATAGGTTGCCCAGCTGCGAGGCCATAGGCAAAACAACTGGACATAATCCCTGAGAAAATCGCGACCAGTATGCCTTTTTTGAAGTTGAATTCATCGGCGGTTTTCGGCTGGTCTGTTTGTGCTGTTTCTTTCTCTTTGGAATGTCCCGCAAGCGCGACGACTGCAATGCCAATAAGGGTTAGTACGATACCTCCTAGGATGAAAAGGCCTCCTGCATTGGAGAGGAGTGTTTGCGCAAATTCACCCGCAAAAATTGGTGGAACAAGCGTTCCAAAGGCAGTGGTGAGGCCCAATGCGACAGCCATTCCGAGGGAGACCCCTAAATAGCGCATTGTGAGACCAAAAGTCAGTCCACCAAGTCCCCATAGCGTTCCAAAAAAGAAACACCATTGAAGGGCGGATGTCGGTGAATTTGTGAGAACACCTATAACATCCTTTGTGCCCAATAGAGCGAACATCCAAGGTGCAACGATCCAAGAAAATATGCCGCCTGTTAGCCAGAATATCTCCCAAGACCAAACTCTAACTTTTTTATAAGGTACATAAAAGCTGGCAGATGATAGCCCGCCAAGCCAATGAAAAAATACACCTAAGATTGGATTTTCACTCATGGTAGACCCCCTTAAATATTATTATTGTTGTTTACGAGAATAGACTGATTGATTTGTTCAGGACGTGTCACACCGGTGAGAGTCATTGCGACCTTCATTTCTGCAGCGAACAGATCTAGCATTTTGGAAACGCCGTGTTTGCCTTCAGCCGCTAAGGCGTATATCCAGCTACGTCCTAAAAGGACGCCGTTTGCACCAAGGGCCATCATTCTTACGATATCCAGACCATTTCGGACGCCGCCATCAGCCAAAATTGTGACGCGCGACCCAACAGCTTCAGCAATGGCTGGCAAAGCATGGCAAGAGGCGGGTACACCATCGAGTTGTCGGCCACCATGATTTGAGACGATGAGGCCATCTGCTCCAAAATCGGCTGCGCGGATTGCATCATCTTTGTCGAGAATGCCCTTGATAATAAGTGGGCCTTTCCAGATACTTCTAATAAAATCAATATCTTCCCAAGTGACTGATGGATCAAAATTATTCCGCATCCATGCAAAAAAATCTTCAAGCCCTGTCTGATTTCCTAAAACGGGGGCAACATTTCCCAATTGGTGTGGGCGACCGCACACGCCTACATCCCAAGCCCATTGGGGGTGTTGAATGGCCTGAAAAATGCGTCGCATATCTCCTAAAACACCAGCACTGCCTGCTAAACCTGAATGATAATCGCGGTAACGTGCTCCCGGAACGGGCATATCTGTTGTGAAGACAAGGGCGTTGCATTCTGCTTCCATCGCCTGTTGCAATAGATCTTTCATGAATGCACGGTCGCGGATCATGTAAAGTTGAAACCAGAAAGGCCTTTTAGTTTTTGAGGCGACTTCTTTTAATGGACATGCAGATACTGTGGATAGGGTGAAAGGTATGCCAAATTCTTCAGCGGCTTGAGCGGCCTGTACTTCGCCGCGTCGCGCATACATGCCGGCTAATCCAACAGGTGCTAGAATTGCGGGCAGTGCCATTTTCTGACCAAATAATGTGGTAGATAAGTCGATATCAGACACATCACATAAAACGCGCTGGCGTAGCGCAATTTTTTGCAATGCCTCTACATTTTGATGAAGTGTGACCTCATCATACGAGCCGCCATCGACATATTCAAACAGGAAGCGAGGAAGTTTGGCTTTCGCTTTGCGACGAAAATCATGCGTTGATGCAATTTTCATATTGCTATCCAAACCTTATTGCTGATGTCATATTGGCAAACCCAATCGATATAATTTGTTGGCGTTTCTTCCCCACATATTTCGCTTTTCGTCATTGCTGAAACCTTGGATAATTTCAGCATAGGCGCTTAGGCATGTGTCAAAGTCGGCATAAAGTTTGTCAGTTGGAAAATCACTGGCGAACATGACCCTATCTGGAGAGAATAAGTCTATTAATTCAGTGATATATGGTTGTATGGAGTTTTTATTCCAATTGTGGTCAGTAATACCAAAACCGGATATTTTAACAGAACATTGAGGCAAAGAAGCTAGAGCTTTCATGCCTTTTTGCCAGTCTTCATATTCATCATGAAATGGCATGCCTGCGTGATTTATCATGACGGGAATCGCGTCATGTTCTGCAAAGAATTTTGAGAGTGCTGGAAATTGAGACCCGTAGGCTTGTAGATCAAAGCTTAACCCATAATTCGCGAGTTGTGCGAAACCGCTTTTCCAGGCGTCATTGAGCGTTAGGTCTGTAGGTGTATATGTTCGATAAGGGTTAGGGTGATAGTTTACGATTTGCCGAATGCCACGAAATGCTGAGCTTTGAGAATGGGCGTCCAGCACTTCATGAAGGTTGGGGTCCATCAGATTGGCAAAACCGATTATCCCTGAAGGGGCATTATGCTGGGATATTAGCTCATCTAGCCAACGTGTTTCATTGGTTGCATATTCGGGTGCAGCACCTGCATCAATATGTACAAGCCCAGCAATATTCCAATTTCTTGCATCTTTTGCGTATTCTATGGGGCTATAATTGGAAGCAATAGCTTCTACGGACCCCATTAGCCCATCAGAAGCAAAAGGAGGGGTTAGCCACGGATATTCCGTGGCTTTTAGATCCCAAAAATGTACATGTGCATCGACAAAAGGTGTGTTGCGCATTGATTGCTTCCTCCACGGGGGGGCGATCTTTTATTCTGAGCCGCTTTCTCCCCTTAAGTTTAGTAAGTCGTTCGACCTCCAGATGTGTCAAAAGTGGCTGCGGTTGTGAAAGAACATTCTTCGCTCACAGCAAAGCAAACCATGCTCGCACTTTCCTCGGCTATTCCAAGGCGTCCCATCGGGATTTTGGATCGCATGTAATCGACCTGACTTTGAGGAAGTTGATCCAGAATGGGGCTTTCAAATGTTGCTGGTGTTAGGCTGTTGGCAATGATACCTGATTGAGCAAGTTCCTTACCTAGACTTTTGGTAAATCCAATAACGCCTGCTTTGGAAGCTGAATAAGCCGATGCATTCGGGTTGCCTTCTTTACCGGCGACTGATGCGATATTTATGATGCGTCCATAGGCATTTTTAAGCATAAAAGGAATAACTGCGCGGCATGTGAAAAACACACCGTCAAGGTTGATTGACATCACCTTACGCCAGCTTTCAATTGAGAAATCTTGGATTGGTGCAGTTTCACCTGTAATGCCCGCGCTATTGATTAGAATATCAATGCGTCCCATAGCATCAAATGCTTCTTTGACAGCGCTTTCAATTTCGTCAGGATTAGTGATGTTGATCAATCTAGTATGAATAGAGGGGTGCGCTTGTTTTGCCTTTTGTAGCCCAACTTCGTCCATATCCCAGATAGTGACGCGGCCACCTTCTGCAATGATGCGCTGTGCGCATGCTAATCCAAGTCCAGACGCTCCACCCGTAATGATAGCAGTTCTTCCGGCAAATCTATCGTTGTAGGTCATGACTAGCCTCTACTTTTCAGATTTTTTGAATGCCACGCGGTGACGGTTTGAGTTTGGGTGCCTAATTGTTCTATTCCTAGCTCCATGACATCCCCAGCTTTTAGGAATTGAGGATTGGGTTTTTGGCCTTCACCAACACCAGGTGGAGTACCAGTAATGATCAAGTCACCGGGCATCAGCGTTACATATCTGCTAATGTATGAAATGGCTTCTTTAACCGAGAAAATCATCGTCTTGGTATTTCCGGTTTGCTTGCGTTCCTTATTTACATCCAGATACATATTCAAAGACTGGGGATCGCTAATTTCATCTGGTGTGACGAGCCATGGGCCGACAGGACAAAACGTGTCATGTCCTTTTCCCTTGCTCCATTGAGAGCCGCGTTCTTTTTGATTGAAGCGCTCTGACACGTCATTTGCTAGAACATATCCTGCCACATGGGAAAGAGCATCGTCTTCAGAGACATAGGATGCCTGCTGTCCGATTATAACGCCAAGTTCAACTTCCCAATCTGAATGCTCAGAGTTTTGAGGAAGCATGACATCATCATTAGGGCCGTTCAGACTAGAAACAGCTTTCATGAACAAAATTGGCTCTGTTGGAATTGGCAAATTCGACTCTTTAGCGTGGTCAGCATAGTTGAGGCCAACGGCTATAATTTTCGAGATTCCATTTACAGGTACGCCATAGCGAGCATTTTCAGGAACGAGAGGAAGAGACGATGTCGAAATTTCCGACAGGGTTTTCATCATTTCTGGTGTTAGTGTGGATGGCGTGAGGTCTTTTATATACGCTGACAGGTCACGAATGCGGCCATCATCATCAACTATTCCAGGTTTTTCGTTGTCTTGCTGACCGTATCGGCAAAGTCTCATGGAAATTCTCTTTAATCTTTATAGGGGCGATGAAGGTTAAGCGTCCGGTCGAGTTCGACACCGAAGCCGGGTTTATCTAACTCGCTGATAGATAGGCGGCCGTTTTTCGGAACGGGTTCCCCGATCAGTTGCGGGGAGAACATCGGAACAACTTTATCTGAATTTGGAGCCATCATTAGAAATTCAGCGAATGGGCTATTGTGACGTGTTGCGACGAAATGATAACTGTAGACAGATGAACCGTGTGGAATGACGAGCTTTCCATGAGCATCCGCAAGCGAAGATATTTTGAGGAGTTCAGTTAGGCCGCCACACCAACCAACATCAGGCTGAATAATGTCACAACATTCCATTTCTAAAAGCATTCTGAAGCCCCAGCGCGTGGCTTCATGTTCACCCGTTGTAACGAGCATGCCTGAAGGAACAGCCTTTTTGAGGGCTTGATATCCCCAATAATCATCGGGGCTGAGCGCCTCTTCAATCCACTTTAATTTGTGTTCATGAGCGGCGATGGCTAGGCGGGTTGCATAATCAAGATCAAGGGCCATCCAGCAATCGAGCATGAGCCAGAAATCATCGCCTACACGGCTACGCATTTCACCGATATCATCAACGGCTTTTTGCATTCCCGCATTGCCTTCAATAGGGGCGTAGCGAAGAGGCATTTTTCCACCGATAAACCCCATTTCCTTTGCAAGGTCAGGGCGGGAACCTGTTGCATAGAAGCTGAGTTCGTCGCGTACAGCGCCGCCAATCATGGCGTGAACGGGTTCTTGGCGTAGACGCCCAAGTAAATCCCAAAGAGCAAGATCAACGCCTGAAATAGCGTTGATAACTAATCCTTTGCGCCCATAATATTGGGACGCAAAATACATTTGATCCCACATAATTTCTATGTCTGCTGGGTTTTGGCCTTTTATGAAGCGAGAAAGATGTTTCTCAACAATATAAGCAGCTGGTTCGCCGCCAGTTGTGACGGCAAATCCTATCGTTCCGTCAGCGGCTTCGACTTCAACAACAAGTGTGCCTAATGCATTTATACCGAAGCTGCGTCGACTTTCCCTATAATTGGGATATTTTGACATAGGGGTTGCGATATTATCATCAATCCAGTGACCGCTGGACTGATCGTGGTAATCGGCTCCCCCACCTCGAAGAACGTAGGCGCGAACATCAATAATTTTTGGGAATGTCATGCTAAATTAAACCTCCCAGTTTGATTTTGAGTATTTTGATTTGCTATTATGTGGGACTGTGTCTTATAATATAAGAAATTTGGTGTCAACTCAAGATAAACCGAATGAATATCAATGTGGGAGAACTTAAAAATGCTGCTCAAAGGTAAGACTGTTGTGGTAACAGGGGGCTCATCAGGGATAGGTCAAGCTATTGCAATGGGTGCCGCCCGCGAGGGAGCTGATGTGGCATTTTCTTATTGGGGCAGCGACGAAGGTGCATTGAAAACAAAAGAGGCAATACTAGAAACTGGACAAAAAGCTCTAGCTATATCTGGTGATGTTGCGCTGCCTGAGTCTGCAATATCTTTTGTTCAAGAGACTGTAGAAGTGTTGGGCAAAGTGGATGTATTTGTTAGCAATGCTGGAATTTGCCCATTCCATAGTTTTCTTGACATGCCTGCAGAGGTATTTGAACGCACAATGCGGGTGAACCTGCATGGTGCTTATTATATGGTGCAAGCAGCAGCGAACCAAATGGTTGCGCAGAAAACAGGTGGATCTATCATTGCAATCAGTTCTATTTCTGCTTTGGTCGGCGGTGAGTATCAGACTCACTATACGCCGACAAAAGCAGGTCTTTTATCACTAATGCAATCGACAGCCATTGCGCTTGGAAAGCATAATATTCGTTGCAATGCGATTTTGCCGGGCACAATAGAAACTGAGATAAACAGAGATGATCTGGCTGATGCTTCAAAGCGTTCATACATGGAAGCGCGAACACCGCTTGGGCGATTAGGCAAGCCTGAAGATCTTGTCGGTCCAGCTGTGTTTTTGGCTTCTGATATGTCTCAATATGTGACGGGCGCATCTTTGCTGGTAGATGGTGGGATGTTCGTCAACCTACAATAATAGGGGAAGTCTGCATAATATTTGAGGCAAATTCCCACATTGCAGGATGATGTTTTTCTTTGTATTCAGAATCCGAACATTTCTGGAGGTTTCGAATCATGGCGAAAATTGAAAAAAAGACAAAGCAATCGGATGCTGCGCCCCCAGAGAAGACAACCAGCGGTGCACAAACGCTAATGCGTGGTTTGGATGTTCTTGAGGCGGTCCGAGATGGAGAGGTGACGCTTAAAGAGCTATCTGAACGGTTGGGCCTCACTCGAAGTACAGCGCACCGCCTCGCCACTGCGTTGGTGGAGCGACGTTTTCTATCGTTTACGCCTCGTGGGGGATATAGTTTAGGGTCCGTTATTCTGGCTTTGGGTAGTTATGCACGGGATCAAATTGAATTTGCGCATGTTGCACGACCTATTCTAGAAAACCTTGCCAAAGAGACCGAAGACACGGTCCATTTCGGCGTGTTTGATGGAAAAAGCGTGCTGTATCTAGAGAAAGTTCCCGGGCGAAGACGGGTTGTCATCAGCTCTCACGTTGGTGAGCGTCAGCCTATTACAACGACAGGGCTTGGGAAGGCGCTCATTTTGGAAGAAACCGAAGAGGCTTGGGAAGAAATGTACGCGTCAGAAAATGATGAATACAGTAGTACACTTCCTGTGTGGCTGGAGCGGATGCGCAATTATTCTAAAGGGGATTATGCGTTTGACCTTGAAGAAAATGAAGACCGCGTGAGATGTGTTTCTGCGCCTGTTCGAGATGTGGAAAATAAAATTGTCGCGGCTGTGAGTGTATCTAGTGCCGCTCAATATATGGATGATGAGCGAATGCAGTCGCTTATTCCAGTTGTTCAAGAAGCAACACGTCAAATTAGTCGTGAGCTAGGGTGGCGAGATCCTGTTAACTAATTGAACATATACAAATTTCTTTCAGTTGCCGTGCTTAATTTACAGATTGTCTTATGTGCTGTCTTGTATTTTAAAGTATCCTCATCAGCCGCTGCAGCTAAGTGTATAATTATTAAAATCCTACATTGTGAAGTTCTATGTTGAAATATGGAACTTTAAGTGTTAGCGATATCGCAATAATTATTAAAAGATGATCTGGGGAGGTCAGTCTGTGCTTAGTCATTGTGTTGAAGTTTGTCGCAATTTAAAGAATTTGTATCGCGGGATATCGGTGCTTTGTTTGATTGCTGTACTGGGTGCTTGCGATAGCGCGGAAATAAAAACAGAAGCTCCAACAGTTGAAGCAGCATTGGCCCCGATTGAACGTCAGGCACTTGTTTCCAGACACAATTTGGCATTTGATTCTGTAGATCCAAAAGCTCCACTGATGCTAGGAAATGGTTCCTTTGCTATGGCGATTGATATCACGGGATTACAGTCATTTCGTGATCAATATAGTGCGCATTCGCCTTTGATCACGCAGGCGCAATGGGCATGGCACAGCTTCCCAAACCCTGAAGGCTATAAGCTAGAAGATACATATCGTCCAATCACCGTCGGAGATGAAACCTATGAGTATCCATATTTCCTTGATTGGGCTGAAATAGATAAAAACCCTGCGATTAGCTATATGCGTGAAAACCCACACCGTTATTCACTCGGACAGATTTCATTTGTTGCTAAGAATGGTGAGGACTACGCGCCCATAAAGTTTGATGAGGTCAGCGAAACAGCTCAAAATCTTGATTTGTGGAAGGGTATTGCTTCAAGTACATTTGCTTTCAAGGGTAAAGCTGTAGACGTTGAGACAAGTGTGCACCCCGATCGGGATATGGTGATTACGTCTATTAATTCTGAGTTGGTTTCTTCTCAAGACTTAAGTGTTCAGGTTGCTTTTCCGTATGTGAATTCAAAGCTCAATCCAGATCCTGCAGAATGGCAGAAATCAGATCAGCATAAGACTGTGATGGAAGTTCTTGATGATCAGACAACGCTTTTCTATCGTACACTTGATGGTACGACATATGTAACAAAAGCCAAATTATCAGGGCAGGGGCATTTTGAAGAAGTACGGCCTCACACATTTGTTTTGCGTGTAGGCAATAATGCGGAGCAAATTCAATTAACATTGGAATATGCTGTTTCCCAAGAAGAGATTGCTCCAGAAATTGAGTTTGAACAGGCGGCGTTAGCAGTTTCAGAAGGTTGGCAAAATTATTGGCAGACAGGTGGAATTGTCGATTTTACGGGAAGCACTGATCCACGTGCCTCTGAGCTGGAACGCCGAATAATATTATCGCAATATCTAGCGGCGGTGAATACTGGTGGAGCTTTCATTCCACAAGAAGAAGGCTTGTATTCCAATAGCTGGAATGGAAAATTTCATCATGAAATGCATGTTTGGCACGTCGCGCATTTTCTATTGTGGAACAGATCAGAGCAAATTTTAGACAGCCTTGATTGGTACAATAAGACATTGGATACAGCCAAAGCTAGAGCTGCTCATTATAAAAGAGCGGGGGCTTGGTGGCCTAAAATGACGGGCGATAATGCGATTGAAAGTCCAAGTGCCATAAACCCGTTTATTATGTGGCAACAGCCTCACCCTATCTATCTAGCTGAACTTGCTTATCGCAATGAGCCGACTCTTGAGACGATTGAGCGCTATAAAGAAGTGGTTTTAGAAACAGCAGACTTGCTCGCGACTTATCCTAAATGGAATGATGATCTTGGAGAGTATGTCATAGGCGCGCCGATTGTGCCTGTGCAAGAAGTCTACGACATTCACAAGACTGAGAACCCGACTTTTGAAGTAGCCTACTTCGCTTGGGGTTTGGACATGGCTCAAACTTGGCGAGAGCGACTTGGTTTAGAACGCAATGAGCAATGGGATGATGTGCTGTCAAAAATGTCGCCCTTGCCAGCTTCTGAAGGCGTGTATTTGCCGACGTCTGACCTTCCTGATTTTTGGAAGAGTGTTGACCGTCCTAGTTGTGCTGGTGGGCAAGGTATAGAAGGTGGTTTGGAAGCGGCCGGTGAGGCACCTGATATGTCGTGTCTTAATCGCGATCATCCTTCATTTTTGATGGCAACGGGTCTGATTCCTGGTGACAAAGTGGATGATGATATGATGCGCCAAACTTTGAAAAAAGTAGATGCACTATGGGATTTTCGTCAAACTTGGGGATGGGATTTTCCAATGATGGCCATGACTGCAACGCGTCTTGGTTTGCCTGATAAAGCCCTTGATTATCTTATGATGGACGCAGCTAACAATCAATTTGGTATCACAGGTATGACTCCGCGATATCATTTGGGTAGCCATGGCTACTCGAAAAATGCTGACACGTATTTCCCCTCAAATGGTTCTTTGCTTACGGCTGTAGCGCTTATGGTTGCAGGTTGGGATGGCGCTTCGGGTGTTACACCTGGCTTTCCTGATGATGGCAGTTGGAAGATACGTTTTGAGGATATTCAACCCTTGCCGTAAGAGCAAGGAAATTACATAAATTTGGAGGAAGAAGCCTATGAAATATCTATTGGTTTTAGTTGCACTCGCACTGACTTCGTGCAGTGCAGGCCCCGCGCAAAATGTTGAAGGAAAAGATGATGTTTTGTTGTTTTCTTCTTTTAGAAATGACGGTGAGACAGGGCTTCACTTTGCTTATAGCGAAGATGGGCTGAGCTGGACTGCATTAAATGATGACAAGTCTTTTTTAGAGCCTCAAATTGGTGGTAAATTGATGCGTGATCCATGCATCATACAGGGGCCGGATGGAAGTTATCATATGGTCTGGACAACAGGGTGGTGGGAAAACAATATCGGGATTGCTCATTCAGATGATCTTATAAATTGGAGCGAGCAAACTATTTTGCCAGTGATGGCCCACGAGCCAGATGTTTTAAATAGCTGGGCACCTGAAATTTTTTATGATGACGAGACAGAAGAATACATTATCTTTTGGTCGTCTGCTGTGCCGGGTAAGTTTCTGGAAACAGAAGATCGAGGAGATATTCGTTCTACGCTTGGGGTTGGTATAAATCACAGAGTCTATTTTACGAAGACCAAAGATTTTGAAACCTATTCGGATACGTCGCTTTTTTATGATGGTGGGTTCGTATCAATTGATGGATCGCTTCTTAAAGATGGTGACCGCTATGTGATGTTTATCAAGGATGAAACAAAACGACCGGAGCCAATGAAAAATATCCGTATCGCAACAGCGTCACATGCACAGGGGCCATATAGTGAGGCGTCCGCGCCATTTTCACCGGAGGGTGTCTGGGTTGAGGGGCCAACAGCCATCAAAATTGATGACATGGTCTATGTTTATTACGATGCTTATATGGAGCACAAAATGATTGGTGCACGTTCAAAGGATCTCGTAAATTGGGAAGATCTCAGCGATCAAATAAACTTCCCTGAAGGCACAAGACACGGTACTGTTTTTAAAGTGGATAGAGAAACTTTCGAAAAGCTAAAACAGGTGAAATAACGCCTTTTTATTGCCGGAAGTTCAAAGTTTAACATGTTAAAATAAAGCTCCCCGCAATTGTGTGATGACTGGGGGAGCTTTTTATTATTGAAATGTATTCGAATATCTATTCGGAACTTGCCCATCCACCTAAAGCTCTAAAAACTGAGACAGCATTCAAAGCTTTATCAGTTTGGCTAGAGATAAGTGATTGTTGGGCGGCATAGTCATTTCTTTGTGCATCTAGTACAGATAGATAACTATCTATTCCTGTAGAAAAACGGGCATTGGATAATTCCAATGTTAAGTGGTTAGCTTCTACCAGTTTTTCCAAAGCATCCAGACGCTCATCAATTGTATCAGCTAACGCAAGTGCATCAGCTGTTTCTTTGAAGGCTGACTGGATAGCAGATTCATATCCTGCCAATGCAGCTTCTTGTTGAGCTTTGCTTACCTTTAAAGCACTACTGCGTCTGCCGCCATCGAAAATGGGGAGAGATATGCTTGGGCCAATACTCCAGCCGCCTGAAGTCGCTTTCACTAGATCGCTCAAATCTCCGCTAAGATAGCCTACAGATCCTGTCAGAGAAATGGATGGGAAGAAAGCGGCACGTGCTGCTCCAATATTGGCATTTGCAGCTAGAAGTGAGTGTTCCGCTGCCATGATATCTGGGCGACCGAGCAAAACAGAAGAAGACTGAGCAAAAGGTAGGTTTTCGGTCGTTGGAGCAGCAGAAAGGTCTGCTTTTTCAACGACATCTTCTGGTAAAGGTGCACCAACTAATAGGCGAAGTGCGTTTACGTTTTGCCGCACAACGGCTTTTAGCCGCGCAGCTTCAGCCCGCGCTGTGTATACACTAGAAGCAGCGCGCTGCACATCAAGTTCATTAGCAACACCAGAATTGAATCTGCGTTGTGTGAGCTCTAGGGATTCTAGCTGACTGTTCGCTGTTTCCTGTGCGAGGTTTAATAGGCGCTGATTGGATGCAAGCGATATCCAACTTTCAGCTACAGAAGCGACTAGAAGGATTTTGGCGCTACGTTCACCTTCCGCACTTGAAAGCCAAGTCTGCAATGCAGCTTCACTTAGATTTCCAACTCGATTGAAAAAATCGAGTTCATAACTAGAAACACCTACAGTGAGTGAATTGCTATCGGAGAAGCTTGATTGTGCAATTGTAGAAGCGTCATTTTCGAATGTATCGCCTTCAGTCACGCTGCCGGCTGCTGTTAAAGAGGGCCATCTTGCTGAGCTTGAAATACCATATTGTGCCCGAGATGCCCGCACATTTGCTGCGACCACGCGTAAATCACGATTTTCCACTAACGCAATGTCGATAAGTTCTTTTAGTTGGGGGGCAGTGAATACTTTTTCCCATTCTAATAGTTGCGCAGTGTCTTCTTTTTGCTCAATTTCGTGCAAAGCCGTTGGGATGGGCGGGGTGCTTGGATCATATGTTGGAGCCAAGCTCGCACATCCACCAAGAAGGCTAGTACCTGTAACGGCAAGCATTAAGGAGTTTTGTTTGCTCATACTGTTTGACCTTCTGAAGAGAGGGATTTTCCGCCAGTAAGCTTACGAATAACAACATAAAAGAGCGGAGCGAAGAAGATCGCAAACACTGTTGAAGCTATTAGCCCGCCTAGAACGGTCACACCAATAGCGATACGTGCACCGGCACCTGCGCCGGTTGCCAAAGCTAGTGGTAAAACACCAAATCCAAATGCAAGAGATGTCATCAAAATTGGACGCAATCTCATTTTAACGGCTTCCAAAGTTGCTTGGACCAATTCTTTACCCTGTTCTTCAAGGGATTTCGCAAACTCGATAATCAAAATAGCGTTCTTAGAAGCAAGACCAACTGTCGTTAGAATTCCCACTTGGAAGAAAACATCATTCGCAAGACCCGTTAGATGAGCAGCAGCCACGGCACCGGTAATACCAAGTGGAGCAACAAGCAGAACAGCAATAGGAACTGTCCAACTTTCATAAAGAGCAGCAAGACACAGGAAGATGAACAAGACTGACAATATGTAGAGAGAAGTCGCTTGATTGCCAGACTGTTTTTCCTGAGCACTCAAGCCTGACCATGCTATTCCTAAATTTCCAGGAAGTTGCTCGACAAGACTTTCCATAGTGTTGAGTGCATCTCCAGAGCTTGTCCCCGGGGTTGCAGCCCCTTGGATATTCAAGGCTGGTAGGCCGTTAAAGCGTTTAAGCTGTGGTGAACCAAAAGCCCATTCTGTTGAGATGATTTCTTCAATAGGAGTTAGCTCGCCCGATGCGTTACGAACGCGCCACTCTCCAAAGTCATCGGGTTGCATACGGTAGGCGGCATCACCTTGCACATAAACGCGCTTAATACGTCCACGGTCGAGGAAGTCATTGACATAAGTTCCACCAAACCCAACTGACATAACATTGGTGACATCGGAGAGCTGAACACCCAGAGATGCTGCTTTCTGATAGTCAATTCCAACATTAAATTGTGGGCTATCTGAGATACCATTTGGTCTCACGCCCATAAGAGTTGGTTCTTGTGCTGCCATGCCCAAAAGTTGCATTTGAGCATTTGTGAGATCAGAACCACCAATACCGGATTTATCTTGAAGATACATATCAAATCCGCTGGCATTACCTAGTTCTCGGATAGGAGGAGGGGTGATGGCAAAGATCATGGCCTCAACGTCGCCAGCGAACGCTTGACTTGCCCGACCAGCAATACTCTGCGCGCTGTTTGCCGGACCGTGGCGTTCTTCCCAATCTTTTAGAGGAAGGAAAGACATTCCCATGTTTTGTCCAGCTCCTGCAAAGCTGAAACCTGCAACAGTAAAGACACCTTTTAAGTTGTCTCCCTCTTTTTCCATGTAGTATTTTCCGAGGCGGTCCATCACTGCTCTAGTGCGCTCTTGACTGGCGTCAACAGGCAGTTGAGCTAGTGTCATAACCATTCCCTGATCTTCATCTGGAAGAAATGAAGTTGGCAAACTCTTGAAGTTTATCCCTGCAATCGCACTGATAACTATGAATATACCTACAAAGATCCAACGGCGACGGATAACCCGATCAACCATGTGAGTGTATCCGTTTTCCAGTTTGCGGAAACCGGTATTGAACATATCACCTGGTTTGTTGATCCAGTGTTTTGATTTGTTGCCGTGAGTGTTTTTCAGGATTGTTGCACAAAGAGCTGGGGAAAGAACAATCGCAACAATAACAGAAAGTGTCATAGCAGAGACAATCGTAACCGAGAATTGACGGTATATGACGCCAACCGATCCTGGAAAGAAAGCCATGGGGATGAATACGGAAGAAAGTACAACCGCAATACCAATAAGCGCACCAGTGATTTGCTTCATGGATTTACGTGTAGCTTCAATGGGCGATAGGCCATCTTCCTCCATGACGCGCTCTACATTTTCTACGACAACAATCGCATCATCGACCAAAAGGCCGATGGCTAGCACCATGGCAAACATGGTCAGCACGTTTATTGAATACCCAAACAGCGCGAGAACTGCAAAAGTTCCCAAAAGAACCACCGGAACAGCGATCATAGGTATGAAAGATGCTCTTAGCGATTGTAAGAAGACAAAGATCACTAAGAAAACCAGTACAATGGCCTCAAGCAGGGTGTGTTCAACTGCACTGATAGATTCTTTGATGAAGGGCGTGGCATCGTAGGGAAATACAATTTCGATATCACTTGGGAAGTTTTCACTTAATTCTAGCACGCGTGCACGAACGAGTTCGGCGGTGTCTAAAGCGTTAGCTCCTGTGGCGAGTGAGACAGCAAATCCAGCGGCAGGCGCTCTGTTAAAGCGTGCTTCAAAAGAATATGTTTCAGCGCCTTTTTCTACACGCGCGACATCTTCTAGGTAAATAGGTGTACCTTCGGTACTCGATCTGATGAGGAGTTTCTTAAAATCATCTGCTGTTGTGAGAAGTGATTGAAGCGTAATTGTTGCTGTGATTTCCTGTCCTTCAACTGAAGGCGATCCACCAATCGAACCAGATGATATTTGCGAGTTTTGCGCTTGAATTGCAGCGATAACATCGCTTGGCATTAATTTGAATTTGTTGAGTTTGTGTGGATCTAGCCAAATGCGCATAGCATATTGAGATCCAAATAATTGTATACTACCAACACCATCTAGTCGGCTAACATCATCAATCAATTGAGTTTTAGCGAAATCACCAAGATCCACAGTGTCGTATGTGCTTTCAGGTGAAGTCAGACCAACAACAAGCAAAAATCCAGATGCAGCTTTATTTACCGTTACACCCTGACGCTGCACTGCATTGGGTAGGAGTGGGGTGGCAAGTGCGAGTTTGTTTTGCACCTGCACTTGAGCAGTGTCAGGGTCTGTTCCTGTTTTGAAGGTAAGCGTGATCGAGCTCGTCCCGGAAGAGCTAGATGTCGACGTCATATAATCAAGGCCATCCAAACCTGTCATCTGTTGCTCAATGGTTTGAGTGACAGAATCTTCAATAGATTTGGCGGATGCCCCCGGGTATGTGGCATTAATAGTGATTGTTGTTGGGGCAATATCTGGATATTGGGCAATAGGGAGGCTGTTTAGCGATAGGGCACCTGCAAGCATGATGACAATCGCTATTACCCACGCAAATACGGGGCGGTCGATAAAGTAACTGGCCATTTTGAAATGTGAGCCTGTGTTTTATTGTTCTTTTAAGGGGGAATTAGATTCGGCGGAGGCAATGGCATTGTTGTCTGGGTTGACCGCTTGAACAGGCATGCCTGATCTAAGCATTAGCAGACCATCAACAATTAAGTTGTCGCCACTATCCAATCCACTTTCAATAATCCAATTGTTTCCAGAAGCGCCTGCAAGGGTAAGCATTCTTGTTTCTGCAAGACCGTTATCATCAACAACCATTGCATAAGGCTCGCCGCGTGGTGTGCGTGACACTGCTGATTGGGGAACTAGAATGACATTATCGCGTTGTCCGGCAGATACTCTGGCTTTAACATACATGCCGGGCATTAGCAGATTATCTGGGTTTGGCACGATCGCACGAAGAATAACTGTTCCTGATGTTTCATCTACACTGATTTCAGAAAATTTCAGTTCACCCGGTGATGAGTGGACGTCACCATTTTCATATACGATGCTTACAGGAATAGCTTTGTTTGCATTTGTTTGAATGCGCCCTGCTTGGACATCTTGTTTGTATTTCAAAACTTCAGAACTAGATGTCGCGAGGTCTACATAAATTGGATCAAGTTGGAGAACGCGGGCCAAAGAAGTGGTTTGGTTTTGAGTTACCAGCGCACCTGCTGTCACACTTGATCGTCCAATACGTCCATTGATTGGAGATACAACCTTGGTACGTTTTAGATCTATTTGAGCCTGTGTGAGTGCAGAACGTTTGGCTGCCAAGTCAGCTTCGGCTTGCTTGCGAATAGAAACAACTTCGTCATATTCTTGTTGGCTGACGGCGTTGCTTTTAATAAGTTCCGTGTAGCGGGCCTCATTTTGTTTAGCAATATCAATCGTGGCTTCTGAACGACTTAATTCTGCTTTGGCACTATCGACTCTAGCTACATATTCAGTGTCTTCAATCTGATATAAGGCTTGGCCTTCTTTGACATTAGCACCTTCTTCAAACAGACGCTTTTTTATCAATCCTGTTACTTGTGGACGAATTTCAGCCTCTGCAAAGGCGTGTGTGCGAGCTGGCATTTCTGTTTGGTCTTCAATTGTTTGAGAAGTTACAGAAATTGTTTTTACAGGTTTTGCAGATTGTGCTGGTGTTGGTGCTGCTTCTGCTGTGGAATTATGACTTTCCTGTCCGCAGCTAGCTACAGCTAGACTGCCCAACGCTAATACCAACACACTGCTAAGTGTCGTTATACGCTTAATAGGAAAAAAATGTTTCTTAACCATAGGGGAGGGAGCCTTGACTGGTCTGAATTTTATAACATATTGCTCAAATAGTTTGAACGTTCATTCTATTTATGGGAGCTTATATCTCATTACAATGTTAATAAGTCAAAAATAGTCAAAAAAAATATGAATTTTAATTCTCACTCAGAAGATTGTGGCATTTCTAAGCAAGATCAGCGCAAGGATCAGATCCTTGATGCTGCAAGCGCATGCTTTGTCGAGAGCGGCTTTCACAATGCGGGAATGGCTGCAATTGCTAAAAGAGCAGAAATGAGCCCGGGGCACATTTATCATTACTTTGCAAATAAAAGTGATATCATTGCATCCATAGTGGAACGTGAGTTCGTGGCTCGGGAAGAGAAATTTGGAACTTTATTTGATGTTGATGGCGAGCATTTGATTGAAAATTTACTGAGCAAAGTAAATGAAGGTGTGTGTCATAAAACGGACCCGTTTCAATCTATGTTGTCACGTGAAATTTTTGCTGAGACACAACGTAATCCAGATATTGCTATAATCGTACAAGAATATGAACAGCGATCACGCGAGAGATTCATTGATAACATAGAAACTAAACTGGGTGTGAAGAATGCAGCGGCAAAAGTCGAGTGTATTTTCGCGTTGTTTAGTGGACTAGCAATGCGAGTGCCCAGCGATCCCCCAATGGATAGAGAAGCAGTTGTTGAAGTCATGAAAAGTGCAATCAAATTTTTATTATCAGACAAGTAAAACCCTATAGTGGCTTAGTGCTGAACCCATAAAAAAGCCTCACTTGTTTAACGGTGAGGCTTTTTCATTTAAGTTATATTTGATTTTGCAAGTTTATTTTAGAAGTTGTAGTTTGCACCAAATGTAATCCGACGGTCTGTAAGGCCTTGGTAGCAAAGTAGGGCACCTTCATTCACACATGATTGTGAAACTTCAGATTCAGTAAGGTTTACAGCTTCAATACCAATGTTCAGCTTTTCGGTGACATCGTAATTTATGCTTGCGTTAAGTTGACCTCTAGCCTCTTGAATAACAGGGAAGCCCCAAGGGTAGCTTGATGTGCTACCGAAGTCTTCTGAACGGTACGCATCACGCCAAGTGTAACGTGCTCTTGCTGATAGGCCGTATTTTTCATAATAGAGGGTCGCGTTGTAAGCATTTTCTGACAGGTCGATTTCAGATACTGAAAGCTCAACATTAGTTGCCCCATTTGATGCAAATACTGTTTCAGCACGAGAAGTTGGTTCCCACACTTCTTCACCACCGGAGAATTCTTGGTGTGTGAAGTTGGCGAGAACACCAAAGCCAGATGCCCAACCGATTGTGTCTTCAAAACTGGACAGGTCGTATTGGAATGCTAGTTCAATACCTGACAGTGTGTTTTCTCCAGCGCCATTGATTTTTTGCGATGAAGGAACACACACACCCCGACCTACAGGTCCAAATACGTTGATATCTGCAATTGGGTTGAAGATACCCCCTTGCTCACAATCAGGGCCAATAATGTCGCGGAAGCCAGTTACAGGGTCTTCATATGGTGACTCATTTTGGTCAACAAATAGGCCAGTACGAGTTTTGTGGAAGTAGCCTACGCTCAAGACGGCAGAGGGGGCAAAATACCATTCTGCAGCAATGTCGAATGATTCAACCTCTTCAGGTACCAAGTTGGGGTTACCAAGATTAACCGCAGGGTTTGGGCTTGTGCTAAATGTGTAAGATGTTGAAAGGTCGTCAAAGTCTGGGCGTCTGATATCTTTACCGTATCCAGCACGAATGATGAAGTTTTCAGCGACATTGGCTGCCATGTTTACTCTTGGTAGGACGAACTGATAATCACCTTTGGTTGTTGTAGGGGTTGCGACGCCGTCTAGAATTGCGTTCCCTTTGGATATCACTTCGGTTTCTAGATAACGTAGACCGGCATTACCGCGGAAAATCCCGTGCTCAAAATTTACTTGTCCATAAATTGAGTGAGTTTTTTCTTCAATATCAAAGAAAGCACTCTGGCTTGAGGTTGGTGAACTGATTGGAGCACGAGTTGCGCCCGTAATTGCATTGTTTGCTACGATTGCAGCATTCAAAGCATCAAGGACTGCTTGTGGATCAGATCCGGCGAGCTCTGGGTCGACCTGAAGGAAGTCACCAACGAAGAATTCACGCCCATCAGCAGCATTAAAGTTATCGGGTCCTGGTACTAGAATATCCGCAAACAGATCACCTGTTGGGCTTTCGGCAAGTGTTCTTAGGCCAACACTTGCTGTGATTTCGTCTCTCAGGCTGGTTGTTTGGTTGTAGCGATATCCAGCATCAACAGAGGTAATGAAGATATTGTTTTCGCTCATATCATAAGAGAAATCAGCACGGAACGCGTCCTCTGAGTTCTCGGCTTTGTTTTGTGAAATGTTCACGTCACGCAATACAATGTTTGCTGGATCGAGCAATTGGGCCGTTGTTGGTCCGCCTGCTGCATCTTGGGCGATACGCCATGTTAGAGCGCCACCTGTTAAGTCATACTCAAACGGAGTGCCATTTTCGTTAGATGAGTTGGTGGGCGCATTCGGGTTGATAAAGTTTAGCGTTGTGCTGAAGTCTGGGCTTGTTGTATCTGAGTTTGAAGTTGCGATTTCAACGCGACCTGAGAGGTTGCCGCGGTTCCAATCGGTTCCTAATCTAAATATTTGGCTTTCTGTTAGGCGAGACCCTGTGTCTCCAGAGAAGCGTAAGTTACCATCACTACCATCGGATTGTATTGGAATAACACCTTTTAGCGCCGCTTCAACACTACCTAAATTTTGACCGTTCAAGGATCCAAAATCAACAGTTTCAAATTCAGATGGAACAGACACGCCCGCTAGGTCTGATATACCCGACGCTTGAATACGTGAGCTTTCTTGTCTGCGTTCTTGGTCATTGAGAATTGAATCAAAGTAGAATTTCAAATTGTCATTAGGTGCATACTCAAACGCCCCTGCAAAGTTGGTCGTTTGTGATTCATAATTGTCATAATCTTGAATCAAAAACTGAATTGGTAAAAAGTCGAATGCTTGCGCATTGGCAGTTCCGCCGTCTGATGCCACCAGATTATCGCGGTCAACTCTCGGGCGGAAAGCTGTCGCATCTTGTTCAGCATAGCTTAAGCTAACAACTGCACCAAAATCACCGACAGATGTTGACCAATTGTCTCCATAAGTTCCCGATACGCGAGGTGTAATACCGTCCGTCGTTAGGCTGCTGTCTTCACCTTGAATGCGAATGCTGGCTACACGATCGTTCAGGTCGAGAGGACGGATTGTGCGGAGGTTGATTGTACCCCCCACAGAGCCTTCAATGGTTTTTGCTTCTGATGACTTGGTTACTTCAACAGCGGCGATCATGGCGGCTGGGACGTCTTCGAAACTAATACCGCTACGGCCTGAACCTGAGCCTACGGTAGAAACACCATTAATTTCTGTACGGTTTGCGTTTGTACCACGGATCTGAACCCCCGTACCAACACCAGCAGTACGCGTAATTTGTACACCTGTGACGTTTTCTAGAACTTCAGCAAGGTTTTGATCTGGAAGTTTACCAATGTCTTCTGCGTTGATGACTTCGATTAAACTGTCAGCGGTGCGTTTTTCTTCCAGAGCTGTCGCAAGTGACTGGCGGATACCTGTCACAACGATTGTGTCTAGTCTATTAGTGTCGTCTGCAGCAGCTTCTGCGGGGGCTTCTGTACTTTCTTGCGCGATGGTGGGTGATGCGAAAGAAAAGGCGGCGCTGGCAAGTAGTGCTGCGCGCCAGAAATGGCGTGGCCTTGTAGAATTAGATTCATCTTGTCTGTGTATAGGCATTCTATTTTCCCTCCCAGGAACTGATTAGTGGCGTCGTCTTATGCGAGGCGCTCTCTAAGGTGTTATCTTCATCTCGAAGTAAGAAAAAGTCAACCAATTAAAAGGATCAATACACCTATATTGGTAGGACCAATTGGTAAAAAGTTGAGGTATGTGTCGAAAAAGACACAAATGTACAATGCTGGTTTATTTTCTGTGGGAGGGGGTGACGCTTTATATATAAATTGGTTTTCAAATAGGTAGTATCTTTTGGTTGGGTTTGTATGTGTAGTGTATTGGGCGTTTGGTGTTGTGGATTGAATGGAAAGTAGGACTGATAATTTTAAAGAAAAATGATCGCAACACAGGTGCGGTAGTGTGGAGCAGTGGTGCGGTAGTGTGTGTGCAGTGTTAAACGAGTGTCGAGGTAATGCGTAAATAGTGTGGATAGGGTACAGCATTCATTGCGCCCGCGCTTATGAGGCGGGTGAGTGGTACTTGTTTGTAAATTAAATCTGCATCCGGGAGCGGCTAGGGCGTCGTTTCAAGCAATTCCTGTAACGACTGGGCCTCTATCTCCTCATCGTTTAATCTTTGAGCGAGAAGTACAAATTGCTGGGATGCAAAGTTTGCCATAGTTACCCGAGCTTGAGAAAACTCTTTCTTATAGCCGATGAAGGGTGTCATGCCTTCAATCGATGCTGATATGAAGAGGCTTAGTAATTGGCAGCTTTTTTTTGAAAGATTTGGATTTATTTTTTCAATAAGCCGAGCAATTAAACTGCGGGCTCTAGAATATATTCGGTCCATGTTTTCGGCGACATAAGCATCATGATTGGAGAGCGCCCATATTTCGGGAAAAAACAGTGTTGTTTCTTTTTCTCCCAAATCAAGAATGAGCTGTTCCAACACTTTTTGCATTTTATCTTCGTCGGTAAGGCTTTCATCTGTAATAATCTTGTCGAGGGCACCTTGATATGCCTCGGAAACGGCATCCATCATGTCGTGAAGGATCGCTTCTTTGGTTTTATAATAATATGTGATGTTGCCGAGGGAGATACCTGCTTGTTTTGCGATATTGCGCATTGTGAAGCCGGAATACCCTTTTTCAGTGAGTGTATGCAAGGCAGCTTCAAGGATGGCAACAATGCGGTCTGCACCCTTTTTTGAGTTTGCTTTGACGTGCCGTGCCTGTGGATTGATTTGGTACACGGTTTGGCTGGCCTTTCTGCTAAGAACGCATCTGATTTTGCAGAGCTGAATTAGTTGTCCGAACAGAAGCAGAAGTGCGCTAAGATTAGAGGTGAAGACCTCAAGCGCGCTTCAATGTGCGGCAGCCCACCCGCATACACAATGAATTATACTACAGTGCGTATGCGGATTTGTCGGCAGGTAAAAGTGAAGTTTTGTAAATTTTTAATTTAAAGGGAGGCTGTTTGGACGCCTGACGGAGCGTGACGTGCCGTTAATTGCGTGTTGTCGATAGCCTTAACTGTTTCATTCACGAGTGAAGATATGCAGTCTGCGTGTTTGGCGCGAGCTTTGTTTTTTGTCAAAACTTCACCGCGATCCATGCATGAGTTCAGCGCTTTGTCGGAAATTTCTTGATAAACTTCGTCAACTTTTGCTGCGCTAGATAGGTCGGCTTTGTTGATGTTGATGGTCAAAATTGCTTCTGATGTTGTTTTGGGTTGAAACAAGCCATCGGCAAAAGCGGGGGTGCTAAAGATCGTTCCGCAGGCGACAAGCGCGCCGAACAAAGCGGGAGAAAATGTATTTTTCATGAGCGTTTCCTCGTTGTTATATTTGAGAGCATGATCTCAGCAAAAAGTAGAAATATCAAGCAAAATCATTGATTTTGCGCGCTCCGCGGGCATTTTATAGGACAAATGTCTAATTTTTATGCGTTTTAATTGAATAATTTATGGGAGGTGGGGTGGATTTTATGTGGTTTTGAGGTTGGGCAAATGAAAAATGGTTGCCATCCGCCTGCCAAGAAATGGTCGCGTAATTCGGCTTTATCGAGGAGGGGTGAGAAATTTTACACATATTGAGAATGTGAGGAGGAGTGATTTTGTGCGGATTTAAATGAAAAGAATGACACCAGCCATGTGCGGGGTGAACTATGAGATTACTGACAGGAGCGGGATTGCTAATCGCCAAACAGAAAAGGCGCGAACATCCGTTTGAAACAGGTGTTCGCGCCTCTTATTGTTATCTAGCTTAGATGAGTTTCAATTAGAGCTTTAGAAGAACCCCAATTTGTTTGGATTATAGCTGACCAGCATATTTTTGGTCTGCTGATAATGATCGAGCATCATTTTGTGGTTTTCGCGACCAATTCCAGACTGTTTGTATCCGCCAAATGCCGCATGAGCAGGGTAGGCGTGATAATTATTGACCCAAACACGTCCAGCTTGAATTGCGCGACCAAAGCGATAACAAGTGTTCATATCGCGAGACCAAACGCCTGCACCCAAGCCATACATGGTGTCGTTTGCCAGTGCTAAAGCTTCTTCAGATGTTTTGAAAGTTGTCACTGAAACGACAGGTCCAAAGATTTCTTCTTGGAAGACACGCATTTTGTTGTGTCCCTTTAACACGGTTGGCTGAATATAATATCCGCTTGCCAGTTCGCCGTCCATTTGTGCGGCTGCTCCACCAGCAAGCACTTGAGCACCTTCTTCGACGCCAATCTTGAGATAAGAAAGAATTTTCTCCTGTTGTTCGGCGCTTGCTTGTGCACCGACCATTGTTGACATGTCGCGTGGGTCGCCTTGCTTGATTGCCTTTACGCGTTGAATGGCGCGTTCAATGAATGCCTCATAAATATCTTCATGGATGAGTGCGCGGCTAGGAGATGTACATACTTCTCCCTGATTGAATGCGAACAACACAAAACCTTCTATCGCTTTATCAAGAAAAGCGTCGTCTTTACGCATCACATCTGGAAAGAAGATATTTGGGGACTTGCCGCCAAGTTCTAAAGTCACCGGAATAAGATTTTCGGTGGCATATTGCATAATCATTTTACCGGTTTGGGTTGAGCCGGTGAAAGCAATCTTTGCAATTCTAGGGGATTTGGCGAGGGGAGCACCAACTTCGGCTCCATATCCATTAACGACGTTTAAAACACCGGCGGGTAATAAGTCTGCGATAATTTCAACCAACACCATTATTGCGGCGGGTGTTTGTTCGGCGGGTTTTATGACAACGCAGTTTCCAGCGGCAAGTGCGGGAGCAAGTTTCCACGCTGCCATAAGAATAGAAAAATTCCAGGGAATGATTTGACCAACGACGCCAAGTGGTTCGTGATAATGATAGGCGATTGTATCCTTGTCGATTTCGGACATATTGCCCTCTTGTCCGCGCAAGACACCTGCGAAATATCGAAAATGGTCTGCTGACAAAGGAATATCTGCAGCTGTCGTTTCGCGAATTGGTTTCCCATTATCCCATGTTTCTGCTTTGGCGATGAGGGCGAGATTTTCCTCAATACGATCGGCAATTTTTAGAAGAATGTTTGAGCGGTCCGTTGGTGATGTTGCGCCCCATCCGTGCTTTGCCTTGTGCGCAGCGTTAAGCGCTAATTCTACATCGGCACCATCTGAGCGCGCAATTTGGCACACGACTTGTCCTGTAATGGGCGTCACATTGTCGAAATATCGACCATTTACAGGTGGCGTGAATTGGCCGCCAATATAGTTTTCATATTTTGTTTTGAAGGGTGAAGTTGTGTCGATTGCTTGTATTTCTGCTGTGTCAGCCATGGTGTTTCCTCAACTATTTTTCCGCCCAGTTTTCGGTGCGGTTTGAGGGGTATATTTATGGATAAAGCAAAGAATGTCGTGGCTGAAAAATAGATTGAGACACCAGAGTGTCTCTATATCGAGACGCTTTTGGAAGCTATTTGCATTTTAGGCCAAGTTTGGTGGCGCGTCTGTATATTGTGGCCCGGCTGACCCCCAATTCGCGCGCAGCAGCCGTCATATTTCCATTCACTTTTGCTAGAACTCGGCGCAGCTCGCGCCGTTCTGCACTTTCAAATCCAGTTCCGCGAGATTCCATGTCGCCAACGATCTCTGCCGCAGAGATAGGAGAAATGTCTCCTGCGGGAGATAAGCCGTATTGGCGGCGTGCGGCACGCGTTGCGCCGACCACTATGTCATACGCATCAACAGCCAGAAGGCTGGCAGGGTTTGCTTGGTCTGAGTGTCCGCGAATAATGCGCGCATCAGCAAATTCATCACAAAAATAGCTGAGTTCGATTTGGGTTGTCGCTTCGGATAGGGCTTGTGATATTAGCGCATTTAGTCCGGCGTCTATTTCATCTCGGCAGGATGTTACATCCAGTACGCCAAGTAACTCACCCTTAGAAGCAAATACGGGCGCGCCAAAACAGCTTAGGCCTATATGATTGGTCTTGTAGTGCTGATCTTTTAGGATTGTCGTTGATGTTTTTTCAGCGAGGCAAGTTCCAATTCCATTTGTACCTTGATATTGCTCGGACCAATCGGCACCTATCGAAAAGCCTGATTTTTCAAAACTTTCTTCATCTGTCGGGCATTGTCGTTGCTGTAAGATAACGCCATTAGAATCGCATAAGACTGTGCTGAATCCAGATAATTTAACGGTTGAGAATAGGCGGTCCAATATAGGCTCTGCGACCTTCATCATGCGCCCTGAGCGCTCTGTTGCGTTTGCAAACTCTATTGAATCGCAGATTCGGCTTGTTTGATGAGAATCAGGAGCCAGATGAAAAGTTTTGTATGAGCGCACCCAAGAGGCAGCGAGCACTGATTTTGCGGCAGCGCTATCTGTGGAGACTATCTCCAGCACACGGTCAGAGTGCTCTTTCTTTGTTTGGTCAAAGCTCAACACCATGTTTCTTATTATCATGCTTTGAGCAGGACGTCACTTTGGAGGAAAGTAGAATAGCCTCGTTGTGTGGGGTGTTTGAATTGGGCCTATTTCAGCGTTTCAAGATAGGCGATTAGGTCGGCTCTTTTTTCTTCTGACTTTTGGCCAACAAATGCCATGCTCGTGCGTGGTACAGCTTTGCGGGGCGATGCTAGGAATTCATCCAGAGTTTGTGCATCCCATGTGAGGCCTGCTTCTTTCATAGCGGGTGAGTAGCGAAAGCCTTCTGAGCTAGCTGATTTGCTGCCGACAATACCAAAAAGAGATGGGCCCATTTTTGTCTTGGCGGGTTCTACATAATGGCAGACAGCACATTGGAGTTTGAACAGCTTCTCACCTTTTTCTACATCGGCGTGTGCGACAGAAAGGGTGGGAGCAAATGTTGCTAATGTGCATGTTGCTAAAACGAAGCTGATTTTGGGCAGAGTGGGGATTCTCATAATATGTCTCTAATATTGTGGCCGAATGTTTGGGCGGTTTTGTGTCTATATCTGTGGTATTTTAATTCCTCTTCTTGTTGAAGGTGGTGAGCAAAAACGCGTTTGTTTCTGGCTGTAATTGCTTTAAATTTAATCATGCTTCAAATATTATAGTACAATCGTACGATATTTGTGGGGTAAAATACGTATTGCTATCTTGAGTGCCTTTAGAGGCGCGGATTAATTAGGCGGATTTTTCAACCTGAAGCATACGTTTTAACCATATTGATGTACCGGCTTCAGTATTTGGTCTGTTTTATGGGCAGATTTTGAGCGTTTCTATGGCGCTCGAATAACTTTTGAGCAGAGAAATTTAATTTTTAGTACGATTGTCAAAATATATTGAAATTGCCGTCTTAAACAAATTGTACTTGATGGGGAGACCTGAAAATACAATCTTGTTCAGAGTAGATTACATTATTTTGTAAGTATTCATAAAACTCAATTCCATGTGAATTGAGACCGGGGAAGATTTGTTCAAGTTATCGTTTTTAGTAAAGCGGATGTGTATTCGCTCTAATATTTGTCAAAAGACGGGGATACTGGATAATGTCATTGAAATCGTGCGCACTGGGTGCTTTAATATTTCTAGCTTCGCCTGTCGGGTTTGCGCAGGAACCTATCGCGCCTGAAGAGCTAACAGTTGAAAAAGAGATTCCAGACGGCGAAAATGTATACGTATTGTCGAGTTCATGGGCTGGTGCCTCATCAGTCTTAGTGCTTTCTGCGGATGACCTTTCTTATAAAGGGAATATCCCTGCTGGCTTAACGCCACAAGTTGCAATGCTTCCAGGAAATGAAGAGGGATACATCGTATCCGCATTTGCTGAACGCATGATGTATGGACCTGTGTCGGCATATTTACAGAAGTTTGACGTTAAAACACTGGCATTCGAGCAAGAAGTCGAAATGCTTCCTCGCATGGCTCAAGTGGCTGCGCAGGTGACTGTTTTGGCTTTGTCTTCTGATGGAAAATGGGCGTTTGTACAGAATGCAACACCGGCAACATCTGTTAGTGTTGTTAAATTGAGTTCTGGCGAAGTCGTTGATGAAATTCCCAACCCTGGTTGCTGGGGTATCTATCCATCTACAAGCGGCAGCAAATATTCAACACTTTGTGGTGACGGCGCAATGGTCACTTATGTGATCGGTTCTGACGGAAAATTCCTAAGACAAAAAGCAAGTGAGCCCATCTTTGATGTGGAAACAAAACCGTTATTTTCGAATGCGCAACGCGATGGCATCAATCTTATGTTCATTTCCTATGATGGGTCAGTTGTCACTGTCTCTGATGAGGGGACGGAAGCTGTTCTGCGCGATGAGTGGAAATTCAATGAAGGTATAGAGGGAAACTGGGCACCGGGTGGTTATGAGCTATCTGCCTTTAACGAACCCAATGGCATTTTGTTCGTCTTGATGCATTCAGATGCCAAGGACGGAAGTCACAAAAATGGCGCTGAGGAAATGTGGGCTTTGGACATCAAGAACAAGAAAGTTCTTTATCGTTCCGCTGTTGAGCACATTGTTAATATCAGCGTGAACCAAGCGAAAGATAAGCCATTGGTTTTCGGAACAGACTCTCATGATAGTGGTCTGTATAAATACGAAGTTGATCCTGGAGCCAAATTTGCTGCCAAACTTACTGCCGAATTCGACTTAAAAGGTGTGGGTTATCTGGTAGCTGAGAAGTAATCGAGATGACTGAGTTTGTTCGATATTCAATTGCTTTGGCGGTCGGTTTTACAAGTTTGCTATTTTTGCATGCTGCCTACGTTAAATTCGCCGAAGCAGGACGGTTTGAAGGAGTGTTGGCAGCTTACCGCCTAATTCCTGAGACGTTTCAGAGACCAATGTCCATCGCGATACCATGGGCGGAATTAGTGACCGCAGGTTTATTGATTTTGCCTTGGACGCAGAATGTAGGCGGCGTGTTTGCATTTGGTTTGCTGTCTATCTATGCGGCTGCAATTGCAATCAATCTCATTCGCCAAAATGTCGTTATTGATTGTGGCTGTGGCGACGAACCAGAACCTTTAAGTTGGGCTTTGGTCGTTAGAAATAGCGTGTTGTGCTTGCTTATGGTTGGTGCGGCGCTGGGAATGGGACAGTTGAACGGGGCTGTCGAAATGACTGTCATCGGGACGTTATCCCTTCTCGTGGCAGTGTTCTTTTTCATGTCCCAGAAGGCTTTTGCCAACGTTAATCGTATGCGCAACACGCTGTCTTCGGGGACGCAAGCAACTATAGGGGGCATGTCATGAGTCTTACTCTTTTCGCTATTTTGACTCTTTGGGTGGTCGTGTTGGCTATTGTGGTCATGATGTGGGTTATGTTGCGTCAAATCGGCGTGCTGTATGAGCGTGTCTCTCCTGTTGGGGCCCTTATGGATAGTTCTGGTCCTGAAGTTGGGGCACCCAGTCCACTATTCTCTATTCAGAACCTAAATGGACCTGACAATGTAATGATTGGTGCTGAGGGCGACAAAGCTAAGCTCGTTTTCTTTTTGTCTCCAACATGTCCGGTGTGTAAGCAGCTTCTACCAGTATTGGCGGGTATTCGTTCTGAAGAAGGTGATCGCGTTGATGTGGTTTTTGCCAGTGATGGGGATGCCAATAAGCATCGTGAATTTATCGCTAAAAACAGGCTCAAGGATTATCCATACGTGTTGTCGGCTGATCTAGGTATGGGCTACCGCGTTCAACGTCTTCCATTCGCTGTTGTCATTGATGCTGAAGGTATCGTTCGGGCGAAAGGTCTCGTCAATAATCGCGAGCAATTAGAGAGTCTTTTCAATGCCTTGGAACGAGGAGTGCCATCCGTTCAGGAATTGGTGGCGATCCGTGAAATGGAGGCTGTTGGATGAAGGTGACAATGGTTTTGGTGCCGCATGCGCCAGAAAGTAATCGTTATGCCCTTGGGCAATTTTCGATGAGACGAATTCAAGAGTGTTTTGGCAATGTGCCGAATTGGCGGGAGAGTGAAGTATGCTGACTATATTTGATAAAATCGGGCGTCTGCTCGACAGTTCGGTAGAACAAAGTGCGCGTAGTAGTGCGCGTTTGCATGGCCGTCGTAGTGCGTTGGCCAAAATTGGTGGCTTTGTAGCAGGTGGTTTAGTTATCAGCGTATTGCCTTTTGACCGAGCATGGGGAAGCCCGACACCGGTTGAAAAAGAAGGTGATGACGACGACACATCATGTGATTACTGGCGCTATTGTGCCCTTGATGGAAACCTCTGTACGACAATGGGTGGTTCGACAACAAGTTGTCCTGTTGGGGCTGAGGCGTCAGAAGTTTCTTGGGTAGGAACTTGTCATAATCCGGGTGATGAACGCGACTATCTCGTCTCTTACTATGATTGTTGTGGGAAAACGGGCTATTCTGAAGCTCAATTCTGTCTTCGCAGTGAAGGTGAACGTCCCGCATATTCTATGGGACTACACAATGACATTAATTGGTGCATGGCGAACGCGAACAAAGGCTATCACTGTACAGTGGCGCTTATTGTTGGGGTTGCTGAGTAGATATGCGTAGATCGTTTCTTGCTATTCTTGGTGCGTGTGCAGGGTTGAGTGTGTCATCTCTCCCTGCATTCGCTGAAGAAGCCAATAGTGCTTATGTGCAGTCTGAAAACAAAGTGGTTGCAGAAATGAAATCACCACGGTCGCTATTTTTATTGCGATGTTCAGGGTGTCATCAGGCCAGTGGTGGAGGGTCGCTGGGCGGGGGCGTACCTCAATTTCAAGGATATCTTGGACCGATGGCCAATGATCCTGAAGGTCGGGTTTATATTGCGCATGTGCCGGGTGTGGTTTCGGCCCGTCTGAATGATGGGCAATTGGTCGATGTATTAAATTATCTGATCGATGAGTGGGGTGAGGATACTCAAGGAGATCGCCCCCCGCATTTTACCGTTGAAGAATTGCAAGCTTTGAAAGCTGTGCCGGTGAATAACATCGTTGAATATCGCAGAGCAGTTGTGGCGCGCCTTGCTGAGCAAGGTCACCCCGTTGCTGATTATCCTTGGCCCTAATTGCAAGGGTTGAGCTGTTTTGAAGTGTAGAGTGAAGAAAAACATATGAAATCAACAATGAATTGGTTTCTACCTCGATATGAGGTCTTCAATTATAACATCAAGTTTTACTTTGGTTGGTTTTAACTGACGATCGAATTTTGAGTGGGGATTTTAGGGAGTTTGTAGGTCTCGTTTCGCGTGAGTCGAGATAATTTTTGTCGTTAGGGGAGATCTGAACGATGTACAAAATTAACAAAACCATATCCAGAAATTCTGTATTCAAGCGGTTGCGTCAAAGCGCTGCGATCGTTCCTTTTGCAATATTGTGTGCATTACAGCCGGCTTCGTTTGCTCAAGAAGCTGGAGAGCCAGTTGCAGAAGCCAAAAAAGATAGTTCATTACTGTTTGATAAAGTGGTGGTGACTGCTCAAAAAAGAGAGCAAAATCAACAAGACGTTGGTATTGCTATTACCGCGTTGAATGGCGACCAAATGGAAGCGCTTGGTTTTACAAACGCACAAGATGTGGCGGCGTTTTCGCCCGGTGTCGTAGCTGTTCAACCAAATGGTGAAGGCAGCTATTCATTTGCGGTGCGTGGGGTTTCAAACAATGACCTAACGACCAATGTGGAAAGCCCAGTCGCTGTGTATGTGGATGAAGTCTACATATCACAAATGTCGGCAACTGGTTTCTTGCTTTTTGATATCGATATGGTGGAGGTTTTGCGTGGACCTCAGGGGACACTATTTGGTCGAAATGCAACGGGTGGATTGGTCCAGTATACGACCGTAAAACCAACCGATGTTTATGAGGGGTTTGGTAAATTTTCATATGGTGATTATGGCGATCTAGAGATGAAAGGTGCGGTCAATATTCCTTTGAATGATTGGTTGTCCGCGCGTTTATCTGCTGCTGTTCATACTTCTGATGGATATGTCACTAATCGTGAGCACCCTGAGCAAAAGCTCAACAATAACAATGATAGCGGATTTCGTTTTCAACTACTTGCTGAGCCAACCGATGATCTGAGCATTTTGCTAAACTATCGTAAGGGTGGTCAGGATATTCGCACGGGTTTCTTTGAATATGTCTCAGCGGTGAATGGCGGCGGTGTAGAAACACCTGGTGTCGCAAACCCTATGTTGGGTGATTATCCTGATGACTTGGATGGCGATATCTACGCAGGTGATTATGACACTGTAGGTTTCAACATATCTGAGACAGAAGGCTATACCGCGACGATTAAGTGGGATGTCGGGAATTTCGAAATCACATCCATTACCGACTATCAGACAAATTTCCGCGATTATATCGAGGATACTGATGCAACACCTGTCAGAGCGTATGAGTATTATCAAACCAATGATGCGGAGCAGTTTTCGCAAGAATTGCGTGTTGCTACAACGATTGGCGACCTAAATCTTGTCGGTGGTCTCTATTATATGGACCTCTCCAGTGATGACTCAACAGGTGGTATTTCACCGTATCTCTATGCACTGTATTCAGAAGGTCTATATACTGAAGAAGATGTTCTCACTGATATAACGCTGGCAAATGGTGATAGAACACCGTCCAGCTCATCAACAACATCTGCGTCTATTTTTGGACAAGCAGAATACACGCTCGACAAATTCACATTCATTGCAGGTCTGCGTTATATTGAAGAGTCAAAAGATTTTGAATCACTTCGAGAAGATGTGCACTTTGATGAAAATGCAACAAGTGGATTAGATCCAAGAACAATCGTGATTGATACGCTTTCTGGCTTTGATCCAGATGAGCGTGACTTCTCTATGGAAGCATGGAGCCTTCAAGCTCAGTATCGTCCAATGGATGGGTTGCTAACCTATGCAGGGTATAATCGCGGTGTGAAATCAGGTGGTTTCAGTCAGCCACCATTTGACCCAACATCAGCGCTTTTGGTTGATCCTGAGTTCCTTACTTATGAGCCTGAGCAATTGGATTCATATGAAGTTGGTGCGAAGTGGGATGTTATTCCGGGTGCTTTGCGTGTGAATACAGCGGTTTATTACTATGATTATGGTAACTACCAAGCGTACACCAATTTTCCAGGCGGTCTTGGAAGTGCAACGATAAACGCGCAAGCGGTCAACAAGGGTGCGGAACTTGAAATTCAAGCCATGCCATTTGAGGGCTTAACCATCCAAGGTGGTGTGGCGTATGCGGATATTAAAGTTACTGATGTTGTTGGATTTCCTGACCAAACGCTGACTTCTTCAAACTCACCAGAATGGAATGCGAATGGACTTATTCGTTATGAACATTCGCTTGGTGATTGGGGGGATATCGCTTTCCAAGTTGATGGACAATATCAATCCGAGCACTATTTCGGTTTGGATGTGACACCAGCTACGACTGAAGATGGATATACTCTTGTAAATGCATCAATTTCTTTGGCACCAGCGGACGCAAACTGGGATTTCCGTCTCTCAGTTGAGAACCTTGGTGAAGAAGAATATCGTGTGCAAACTTTCGATCTGTCTGACTGGATTGGTATGATTGAGGAATATCACGGTAAGCCACGTTGGGTACGTGCAGAAATTGGCTGGAAATTCTAATCTAGAAATTTTGCCAGATTAAAATAGAGAACAGGCTTTGGTCTTTTGACTGAAGCCTGTTTTTTTGTTTGGGCGCTGCGTACGAAATTATGAAAGTGACAAATTACGCAGCAAAAAGTGCAATTACATGTGCATTTTTGAGCAAAGCAGCAATTTAAGTTTTCAATATGAGCATTGTTTTGCTCTTTTACATGCAAACACCCATCCTCAAAATCTGTTAGCGTTTTGAGGTTTGGTTATGGATATGTATGCGATTGAGAATGCGCCAAAGACCCAAATGCAGAGATCTCATAGTCGTGGTCAGCTTGTGGTAGACGCGCCAAATGGTCGAACGCAATTGCAGCGTTTATATCAAAAAGATGCGTTGAAATTACGCTTTCCTAAAAATCATATCGGGCAAGACCTTGAAGGCATTTTGGTCAACACGTCAGGCGGTCTCGCGGGTGGTGATAGTATGTCTATTCAGGTGAGTGTCCAAAAGGATGCGGACCTCACGCTGACGAGTCAGGCCTGTGACCGCGTTTACAAATCATTGGGGCAAGATGCTGTTATCAATCTGGATTTTACAGTTGAGGACAATGCAAGTCTCGTTTGGGCTCCCCAAGAAACTATCTTGTTTAATAATGCCCGTTTAAACCGGAAGCTAAATGTGAATTTAGAAGAGAGTTCGCGTTTTTTAGCCATTGAAGCAGTCGTTTGGGGACGCGAATTGATGGGGGAGACGATGCAGGAGGGGGCGCTGCAAGATAGTTGGCGTGTGCACGTTGAAGGCCAGTTGATACATGCAGAAAATTTGCGGTTAAAGGGTGATGTTCATGCACAATTGCAAACTCCTGTGGTGGCCAATGGTGGCACCGCTACAGCGACGCTTTTAATGGTGGAAAAGGGGTGCGAACGTCATTTGGAAGCATGCCGTGAAATCTGTGAAGCAGCACAAGGCGTCACCGGTGGCGTGTCTTTCTGGCAAGTTGGTCCATACGCTAAATTACTTATACGGCTGGTTGGGCAGACGGGATACGACTTGAGAAAGTGCGTAGTTCAACTGGTCATGCAGCTGTCCTCGAATGGAGTTACGCCGCGTGTGTGGTCCATGTGAATTGTGTTGTGTTGAGGAAAAACAATGATCTTGACCCCGCGTGAAAAAGACAAATTGCTGATTGCTATGGCGGCCAATGTTGCACGCCGCAGGCTTGAGCGGGGAGTTGTTCTTAATCACCCTGAAAGCGTTGCTTTAATTACAGATTTTATTGTCGAAGGTGCGCGGGATGGGCGAAGTGTCGCTGATCTTATGGAGGCGGGCGCACATGTCTTGCGCCGTGATCAGGTGATGGAAGGCATTTCAGAAATGATCCCAGACATTCAGGTTGAAGCAACTTTCCCTGATGGCACGAAACTCGTCACAGTGCACAATCCTATACGATCGGTGGAGACTTAAAATGAAACATGCGTCTAGATGGTTTGCGCTGTCCCTGTTTACTTTGGCCCCAGTTGCCTTTGCCCATCCGGGACATACACATACTGAGCCAGCGACATTTGTGTCTTTGAGTGATGTGATGACAGGTTTGCTGCATCCGTTTTCAGGCTTTGATCATTTGCTTTCTATTCTTGCAATTAGTTTGGTTTGCGTTGGGGTGAAGCAGGCAACAGGGCGTTCAACTCTGGAGACTTTAGTTCTGAGTTCTTTGGTATTTGCTAGTGGCCTTTTGATATCTAGCGCAACTTCCATCTTAAATGCTCAATGGGTTGAATATGCTTATATTGCGGTATTTGCCGTGCTTATCGGGTTGAATTCGCGTCTGCCAAACTGGGTTGGTTTTGTGGCCATTTTTGCATTCGGATGTTCACATAGTTACGGGGTTGGTCAAACCTTGTGGGTCGAAAATGGTGAGTTCCTCGCGAGTTTGTGGGTATCTTCTGTTGCTTTGATGGCGATTTGCGTTGCGGCCCTAGCAAAAATGTTCTCGAGCCTCAGCATCGATAAAAACGGCGCGCTTGTTTCTCGTTTAGGACAAAGTGTTTTTTTGAGTGCGGCGCTTGTCGCACTTGTGCAATAGGAGGATATTATGCTTCCTGGTGAGATCATTCTTAGCGCAGAAGACATTGAGATAAATGTTGGCCAAGAGACAGTCAGTCTCAAAGTGGCGAACACGGGAGATCGACCAGTTCAGATTGGATCTCACTATCATTTCTATGAAGCTAATCCATTCCTAACATTCGATCGGGAAAAGGCGCGGGGAATGCGGCTGGATATCATGGCAGGAACGGCTGTGCGTTTTGAACCGGGCCAAGCGCGTGATGTGACTTTGACACCTTTATTGGGATTGAAAAAAGTCTTCGGGTTTCGCCAGCAAATTATGGGCGATTTATAATGTCTGTAAAAGTGCCTCGCTCGGTTTATGTGTCCATGTTTGGTCCCACGGTGGGGGACAAAGTGCGGCTTGCTGATACAGAGCTTTTTATCGAAGTTGAAAAAGATTTCGCCATTCCGGGAGAAGAAGTTAAATTTGGTGGTGGGAAAGTTTTGCGTGATGGCATGGGGCAGTCTCAGGTCAGCCGCGAAAACGGCGCTGTTGATACAGTTATTACCAATGCATTGGTCGTTGATTATACCGGCATATACAAAGCAGATATTGGTTTAAAGTCTGGTCGTATTTCTCATATAGGCAAAGCAGGTAACCCAGACACGCAACCCAATATAGATATTATCGTTGGGCCAGGAACGGAAGTGATTGCTGGTGAAGGCAAAATCCTGACGGCAGGCGGCATTGACTCGCACATTCATTTTATTTGTCCCCAACAGATTGAAGAAGCCTTGATGAGCGGCGTCACAACGATGGTAGGCGGTGGAACAGGGCCAGCGCACGGTACTTTAGCAACAACGTGTACACCCGGACCATGGCATATTGGCCGGATGATCCAAGCGGCTGACGCTTTTCCTATGAATTTGGCCTTTTCAGGCAAGGGCAATGCATCTCAACCCGCAGCATTGGAAGAGATGATACGCGGCGGCGCAGCTGCCTTGAAACTGCATGAAGATTGGGGAACGACACCTGGGGCGATTGATTGTTGTTTAGGTGTGGCTGATGAATTTGATGTGCAGGTGATGATCCACACCGATACGCTAAATGAGTCTGGCTTTGTTGAATCGACGATTGACGCAATTAAGGGGCGTACCATTCACGCGTTTCACACAGAGGGGGCGGGTGGTGGACATGCGCCTGATATTATCCGTGTGTGTGGGCTTGAGAATGTCATTCCATCATCCACCAATCCGACGCGACCCTATACCCGCAATACAGTGGAAGAGCATTTGGATATGCTGATGGTATGTCACCATCTTGATCCGAGCATAGCTGAAGATATTGCGTTTGCTGAAAGCCGTATCCGCAAGGAAACAATTGCAGCTGAAGATATCCTGCATGATATGGGCGCTTTTTCTATCATTGCCTCTGATAGTCAGGCAATGGGGCGGGTTGGAGAGGTTTTGATCCGTACATGGCAGTCTGCGGACAAAATGAAGCGTCAGCGCGGGGCATTGCCCGAAGAAAAAGGCGATAATGATAATGAACGTGTGAAGCGCTATATTGCCAAATATACTATTAACCCCGCCATCGCGCAGGGGCTGGACCGTGAGATTGGTTCAATAGAAATTGGTAAGCGCGCAGATCTTGTTTTGTGGTCTCCAGCCTTTTTTGGCGTGAAGCCGGATATTATTCTTATTGGTGGATCTATTGCGGCTGCGCCAATGGGTGACCCCAATGCGTCTATTCCCACGCCACAACCTGTTCATATGCGCCCAATGTTTGGTGCATTTGGAAAAATGCGAATGCAATCTTCAGTCACCTTCGTGTCTCAGGCTGCAATACATGATGGTTTGGCGAAAAAGCTAGGCGTCGAGAAGGATCTGGTCGCCGTCAAAAATACACGAGGAGGCATTGGGAAATCTGCGATGAAGCTAAATTCCTACAAGCCGCACATTGAAGTTGATCCTGAAACTTATGAAGTGCGCGCCGATGGTGATTTGCTAACCTGTGAGCCAGCAAGTGAATTGCCAATGGCTCAGCGATATTTCCTGTTTTAAATATGCAAGCATCCACAATTATACGAGATTTCGGTGAGTTTTCCGATACGATCACACTCGATGAAACCGAGCGATTTCGCCGTCGTGTCCGCATGGTGTCTGATGGCGGTATAGCGTTTTATCTGAATTTACAGACTGCGCGTTTGTTGCGGCATGGTGATGGCTTGGTTTTGGAAGATGGCCGGATCATTCAGGTTCAGGCGACCAAAGAAGATCTATATGAAATAACCGGAACTGACCCCAAACACCTTTTGTTTTTGGCGTGGCATATCGGCAATCGTCATTTGGCGGCGCAAATAGAAATTGAACGCATATTTATTCGTCAGGACCATGTGATCAAGGATATGATTGAGGGACTTGGCGGTTTTGTGAAGGAAGTCGAATACCCTTTTGATCCAGTGGGCGGGGCTTATGATGGCAAAGATGAGCAAACTGGCGAACATGCAATGACAGGCCATCATCATCACCATGCGCATCACCATCACCATCACCATCACACGGATGAGATAAATAAATGAACGCTTTTTCTTATAATGATGAAAGTGTGATTGCTTTAAACCCGCATGCATTTGTGCGCTTACAAGCATGGCTGTCACCAGCTTTCCCAACAGGTGGGTTTGCCTATAGTCACGGCCTTGAGCAAGCCTATGAATGTGGACGGATAAATTCAGTCGATGGCCTGACACAATGGCTCGAAGGTATTTTGCATAATGGCGCGGGGAGAAGTGATGCAATCATCTGTGCGCATAGCTGGAAGGCTCACAACGATCATTTCCAATTGTCAGAAATAGCAAGTTTATGTGAGGCGATGGCGAGTTCTTCTGAGCGCTATTTGGAGACAATGGCCCAAGGTGATGCATTTCTGCAAGCTGTTCAGGTTTGGGATAAAAGCATTGATTTAAATGGTGGTTTTCAAAAACCTCTTTCAGTGGCCGTTGGTGCGATTGGTGCGCGTATAGATTCACCGATCATCGCGACCGTAACAGCCTTCTTGCAAGCCTTTATGAGTGCATTGATACAAGCGGCGCAGCGTCTGGGGCAGATTGGACAAAAAGCTGGCGTGCAAATTCTGTCTACGCTTGAATCAGATATAATTCAGACTGCAAACATTGCCGCTAGCACGCCGCTCAGCGAAGTGGGAGGGAATGTATTTATGTCTGATATTATGTCTATGCAGCACGAAACGCAGCATTCAAGGATTTTCCGCTCATGAGTGAACCTTTTAAAGGCCCTTTAAGAGTTGGGATTGGTGGACCTGTAGGAACAGGTAAAACAACACTCACGGCTAGTTTGTGTAAGGCTTTATCATCTCAGATGTCTGTGGGGGTTGTCACCAATGACATTTACACAAAGGAAGATGCCGAAGCTTTGATGCGTATGCAGGCTTTGCCTTTAAGCCGTATCGAAGGTGTAGAGACAGGTGGCTGTCCGCATACAGCTATTCGTGAGGATGCGTCGATAAATCTGCGCGCGATTGATACATTGATGGGCCGACATCCTGATCTGGATGTGATCTTTATTGAATCAGGCGGCGATAATCTAGCGGCAACGTTTTCACCGGAATTGGCTGACATAACGCTGTATGTAATTTCTGTGTGTCAGGGAGACGATATCCCGCGCAAGGGCGGGCCGGCAATCACGCGCTCGGATCTGCTTATTATCAATAAAACAGACCTTGCTGATGCTGTTGGGGCTGACCTTGAGCGCATGATTGAAGATACTAAAAAAGTAAGAGGTGTGCGTCCATTTGAGCTGACCAATTTGAAGCGAGCGGATGGTAGCGGCGCTGTTGTGCAGTTTTTGCGCGAAGCTGGGGGAATTTAGAGCGCGTTATGAAGCTGTCACTGTTTTCTCTTTTTCCATTGATGATGGCTGTTGTGAATGGGCCGGTTCATGCTGAAGCGGTGAAAGCACAATCATGCCGTATGGCGCTCTCTTTTTCAGGTAAGGACATTGGTGAACATCACATTGTGAATTTTGGCGTTGAGCCTGCAATGGCGTGTGAGCAGGCTAAAGCGTCTTGTGAAACGGCCATGACTACGCATAGCTTTATCTATGGAGAGCTTACGCCTAGCTATAATGATAGATCAATCACATTGGGAATTACGCTGGAAATTTTGGTAGAAGATACGGGGCATATTAAAGTTGATGACCCGGCGCTTTCTGGCGTTTTTTCTGTGGATACGGCGGATATTGGTATTGGTCTACGGGACCATAAATTCATTCGAAGCACGCTGGATAATGAGTCTGATATTTCCATTGGTTTTGTGAAGCTAGACGAGAATGATACCTTGGTGTCATCTTCGTTTACACGGCCTTTTAAAATAGAACGCATGGCGTTGCCGACAGCAGTGTTTTCGTATTCGCATTTAAATAAATTTGAGATGGAAGATGAAACTATGATGCAGCATACAATTGCTACATCACCGCCGTTTCGTACTTTTATTAGGTTTGAAAATAACGCGGGAAAATTTACTGATTTTGGACCCGTAGATGCGGATATCGACGCATTATTGAGTATGCATTTTGATGAGCATAACGTCGCCCTTGAGCGTGTTTTAGAAGGTCAATGCAACCTTTGAATTGTGTAATTTAGAGGTTGGTCTGGACTGTAATTTCTTATGCTACGTCATTTGACCCATAGCGGAAAAGTGTACGGCTTCTATGTTTTGTTTTTAAGAGTTTTATTTTTGGGAGCATGAATTATGGGTTTGAAAAAAGTCCTTCTAGGCGGTGCGTTTATGGCAATGGCTGTGTCTTTGACGCCAGCCTTTATTTCAGTAAATGCGCAGTCTGCACCAGCGGAGGCTGTTGAGGCAGAGGCTGAAGAAACGCCGACTCCCGAATGGTTGGAAAAAAAGATCAAAAAGCTTCCAGACGAAAAGAAAGAATTCTTACTTTCCGATAAGTCTCTTCGTTTTGTGGGCGGAACCAAAGAAAAACTTTACCAGAGATTGGAAAAGAAGACTGGTAAAGAAATCGAGGCCATGGTCGATGCAATGCAGTATGTCATTGAAGAAGGAAAGTTTGATCCAGAAACGGACCTTGCCGCAATTCCAATGAACACTGAAGCCACAAACTATAATGGCTGGAAGGTGATGAAGCCCAAAGAGCTCAACCCTAAGCGTGAGCCCGGTCCATTTACAGTTAGCAGATATGCCAATAGTCGCGGTGGGATTGCCACATTTGCAGGCGCACCTATCGCAATGTACCCTGATGATTTGATCGCAGGTAATGTTGATGTTGCCATTGTCGGTGCTCCACTTGATATGGGGTCGTATTATCGTGGTCAGAAATTTGGTCCGATGGCGATGCGTAATTCATATGCGACGGGTGCACGCATTGATATGAATACAATGGTGAACCCGTCCAAAGAGCTCAACATTGTTGATTATGGTGATATCGCTATTGATAATATGAGCACGGAATTGTCTGTGCTACACGTGCGTGAGCGTATCAAAGAGATTGCTGAAACCGGTACTATTCCGTTTATTGTGGGTGGGGATCACAGCCTTGAATATCCTGACATTGCTGGACTGGCCGATGTACACGGAAAAGCAAGTTTTGGTGTCGTTCACTTCGACTCACACTTTGATGCCGGGAAGGATAGCCCACACTTTCTTTCACACGGACAGCCAGTTTATCGTGCTGTAAAAGAAGGTCACGTACTCGGCGAAAACTATATTCAAGTCGGGTTGCGCGGCGGTTGGCCGGGTCCTGAAGGTTTTGAATGGATGCGCAATAATGGTGTTAGATATCACACTATGCCTGAAGTTGAGAAAAAGGGCTGGGACGCTGTTATGAAACAGGCGCTCGCCGAGGCTAGAGAAGATGGTAAAAAACTATTCATCTCGTTTGACGTCGATGTTCTTGATCCAGCGTTTATTCCGGGCACGGGTACACCTGTTCCGGGTGGTTTGACCATGCGTGAAGCTATTCCTATCGTACGTGGTCTGTGTGCTGAAAACGACATGGTTGGGTTTGAGCTTGTGGAGCTAGCACCAGAGCAAGACCCTACCTATCGTTCAGCATTGAATGCGAACTTTATCATGCAGGCCTGTCTCACAGGTATCGCAATGCGTAAAAAGGGCATTACAGATGGATCATATCTATCTGAGCTGACGACAGAGCACATGCAGCCTGAAGCTGGTATTAAAGCCAAAGCTGAAGGGTTGAATGAAGAAATTGACCCTAATTATGGACAAATGCGTTAGTAAGAATTGATTGGAAAACGCGGTTGAGCATTTACGCTTAGCCGCGTTTTTTTGGTCATTAAAAATAACGCCTATAATCCCAAGGCAGTTTGTTCATGCATTTTTATGTCAGAAGTTGAAATGCTGGTGTGATGTTGAGCATGTCCTTCAAGATTTAGCCTGACATTGTGTCAATTTATAGCAGATTGTTGCTCTGCGTCATTTCCTGCATTTCAGATCTCTCACTGACGATTTTAAGCTGTTCCCTATGGGGGGACATTCACGATTTTAACTGTTTGAATCAGTTTGGAAACAATCGATTGCTTATGTGCCGGTTCTCTTATGCTATGATATCACGACGTGAATTTCTGTGAAAAATAGCGAATATATCGTCCGCGAAAAGCGCCTGTATAATAAATGGGTAGCTAGCCAAAGCATGGAAGATTTTGCGCTGCGTTATACGGCTGACCGTGCGCGTAAATGGACAGCAGGGCGCGTTGCAAACACAGCGATTGGTGCATCTGCATTTCTAGCATGTGAAGCAATCGGCGCAAGTATCACGTTGAGTTTCGGGTTCCAAAACAGCGTGGCTGCTATCTGTTCAGCCGTTGTCCTTATGTTTATGATCGGGCTGCCTATCGCATATTATGCGGCCAAAGAAGGTTTGGATGTTGATCTGCTTACGCGCGGCGCTGGGTTTGGATATCTTGGATCAACGATCACATCTCTCATCTATGCGTCTTTTACATTTTTACTGTTTGCAGTTGAAGCGAGCATTATGTCTGTTGCCATTCAGGCAATGCTTGGCATTCATTTAAGTCTTGCACACATTATAAGTACATTATTGGTCATTCCGATTGCCTTGTTCGGCATGAGCTCGATCACGCGCTTTCAGGTCTGGACCCAACCGATCTGGATTATTCTTCAGATAGCACCCATTGCTTTCATTCTATGGAAAGGCGGGGACGCTCTGGATCAATGGCAAAATTTTGGTGGCCTCACGAATGAAGGTGGAATGAACCTCTATTTGTTTGGTCTGGCATTTTCAACTTTATTATCCCTTTTGCCGCAAATAGGTGAGCAAGCTGACTATTTGCGATTTATGCCGAACCATAAAAAAGAGAACCGTTTGAAATGGTGGGCGGGGCTGTTGATCAGTGGTCCTGGCTGGACAATTGTAGGCGGGATCAAATTGCTTTTGGGCTCTTGCCTAGCTGTTTATGTATTGCAAGATGGCGGTAGCGTACAAGATGCGTCTAGTCCAACAGCAATGTTCCGTACTATTTTTACAGACATGTTCACCAGTGCCGAATTTGCACTAATTGTGACTGGCATTTTTGTGATTGTTTGTCAGTTGAAAATCAATGTGACGAACGCATATGCGGGCTCCATAGCTTGGTCGAATTTCTTTTCTCGGCTAACCCATTCTCACCCCGGGCGAGTTGTATGGCTTGTCTTCAATGTCCTTTTGGCATTGCTTCTGATGGAAATTGGAATTTTCGCTGCGATTGACCGTGTTTTGGTTCTTTATGCGAACCTTGCCGCTGGGTGGATTGGAGCGCTTGTCGCTGATCTCGTAATTTCAAAGCCTTTGGGCTTGTCTCCAAAAGGCATAGAATTTAAGCGCGGTCATCTATACGATATCAACCCTGTTGGCGTCGGCGCAATGGGGTTGTCTGTATTGATGTCGGGCCTTGCCTATATGGGCTTTGCAGGCGAGATCGCTCAAGCTTTTTCACCTTTTATTGGACTGCTTGTTGCATTTATAGCGGCACCAATAATTGCGATTGCGACCAAAGGAAAATTCTATCTCGCACGTGAACCAAGTTTGCCTGAAAATCAGGGAAGAGTGAAATGTACAATTTGCGAAAATACATTTCAATCCAATGACATGGTGCATTGCTCAATGTTTCATGCACCCATTTGTTCATTGTGTTGCACTTTGGAAGTGCGATGCCAAGACATGTGTAAAAAAGACAGTCGATTAGATCAGCAAGTAACAGGGTTTTTTGAGAAATATCTTCCGATACATTGGGTAAAATATCTCAATTCAACAATCGGCCAATTTGTAATGTTGATGTGTCTGACAATGCTGGCATTGGCAGGGGTATTGTATTTGATTTACTGGTTTAACGGCGGATGGAACCAGTCAATGCCTAGTCAGTCTCAGGGGCTTATACGTTCGGTATTTATTGTATTTTCCTTGATTGCGGGAGTCACTGTTTGGATTGTTATATTAGCGCATAAAAGTCGACAGTCTGCATTTCGTGAAACTGAGTTTCACATGTCAAAATTGCTCGAAGAAATTGAAGCCCACAATGAAACGGATGGGTTGCTTCAAAAAGCAAAAGTAGAAGCGGAAGCCGCGAACAATGCGAAAAGTCGTTTTCTGGTCAGTGTTAGTCATGAGATACGGTCGCCGTTAAATTCTATATATGGATATTCTCAACTGCTTGAGAGAGGCGGTGTAAAATCAGCCAAATCAGCAGGAAGCTACATTCGGCGTAGTTCTGAGCATTTGACAGACCTTGTGGACGGGTTGATGGAAATTTCTCAAATCGAAGGGGGGGTGATCAAGCTTGAACGCGAGTTAATTCGTTTCCCCGGATTTTTGGATGATATTGTCGCTATGTTGCGTCCAAGTGCTGTGTCTAAGGGATTAAAATTCAATTTTAATACACACGGTATGATGCCGGAATTTGTTCGTTCTGATCCCAAGCGTCTGCGTCAGATACTGATCAATGTACTGTCTAATGCGATCAAGTTCACGCCTGACGGTGAAGTTAATTTTGACGTGCATTATCGCAATCAGATAGCGCGATTTGAAATTTCCGATAGCGGCGTAGGTATTGATCCAAAGGATTATGAGCGCATCTTCGAGCCTTTTGAGCGTGTTGATACTGCCAATCCAGGAATAGGCTTAGGGTTGGCGATTATTCGTGCGCTTACGCATGTGATGGGCGGCGATATTTCAATAGAAAGTAAGCTTGGAAAAGGTGCGAAATTTACCATCAAATTGATGTTGTCGCAGCCAATGCAAGAAGAGATAGACCGCACCAAAACCATATCATTTGAAAGTCAGATGGGAGCTGGTCAGAAAATTCTCATTATTGATGATGATAGCAATCAACTGACTATTCTAAAAAGCTTTTTAGAGCCAATGGGTTATGATATTGTTACGTGTCAAAATGTGGATGAAGGAATTGCGATTGCGCCATCCTATTCGCCTGATTTTGCGCTGCTAGATGTAAATATGCCGGGCCGTTCAGGATGGGATGCGGCTTCAGCGCTGCGTGACATGTTTGGCCAACGCATATTTATTGCGATGATTTCAGCGGATGCTTCAAGCGCGAAAACGCATGATCCACAACATGTTTTGCATGAAATTTTCTTGCCCAAGCCTTTCAATTTTGACTCGCTTTTATTGGCACTGAATAAACGTAAAAACGTTCAAGCAGATGTTCATCCACAGACTAAAACTGAGGAAAGCATCCCCCCAATTGGAAACGACGTTGAGGTCGCTTTGAGTGCGGCTTCGCTTTTGGTGGTGGAAGATATTCTGATTGCTGCACGTTCAGGACATATAAGCGGCGTTCGCAAAGGGATTGAACATCTAGAAGCGGATAAATTTTGTGATCCGGAATGGGTTAGACATTTAAAACAATGTCTGAGCCATTTTGATTTGTCGGAAATAGTAAACAGTGTGGAGGCGAAGAAGAAATCAAATGGTTGATGCTTTTTCCAATGAAAAAATTCTCATCGTGGAGGATAATATCGAGTCTCTACAATTTCTCACCGATACCTTAGAGGGCGTTCAACTGAGTGTGCATATAGCCACTTCAGGGGAGAGAGCCTTGGAAATGTTGGAGAATTTCGTTCCAGATTTGATACTTATGGATGCGGTTATGCCGGGAATGGGCGGATTTGAAGCGACACGTCAATTAAAGCGTAGATCTTCTCTCTCCACTGTGCCTGTTATTTTTATGACGGGTTTATTAGAGAGTGAATATGTTGTTGACGCACTGGAATCTGGCGGCGTTGATTACGTACGAAAGCCTGTTGTAATTGACGAATTACTTGCGCGGATAAAAGTGCATTTGTTAAATGCAAGACAGTCTCAATCTAGTCGCGGTGCACTTGATGCGATTGGTCGTTATATGATGGCGATTGATAGCAATGGTAAGATTTTGTGGACGACACCAGAAGCTGAAAAGCTGATACTGGAACTGGATAAGAGTTGGACTCTTCAAGAGACATATGCACCTGAAGTTCTTAGGAAAATTGTAGTTCAAAAAGGGTTGGCACCGGGTAATTCACGGCAAATTGAAACGCAAACAGGTATTATAGAAGTGTTGACCGTAAGCCTAGGAACGACTGATGAAATAATCTTGCGTTTAAAGGAAGTGAGAGAGGGGGCGGAAGCCGAGAGGTTGAGCCAGCAATTCAATTTAACGCAGAGAGAAGCTGAAGTTCTTCTATGGGTAAGCTTTGGAAAACCCAACCGTGTGATTAGTGATATTCTGGGAATTAGCCCGCGTACCATCAATAAACATCTTGAACATGTCTTTGAAAAAATGGGTGTAGAAACACGCGCAGCAGCAACCGCCTGTGCCGTGCGTGCGTTGGATGGTTAAAAATAGTGTCGAGGGAGTCGCGCGTTAGTGTTTAAATTCTAACGATGTTGGAGGCATCTTCTGCGGACATATTCGCGATATCGTCTTGAAGTATTATCTTGCCTTCCTGCATGGCCGTAAATTGATCAGCAATATTCCAGACAACTTCAATACGCTGCTCGACCATGAGTACCGAAACTTTCAATTCAGTTTTAATGGTATGAATGGCAGCTTCAATTTGTTGAACGACATTAGGTTGAATTCCTTCTGTGGGTTCATCTAGCAAAAGCAATTTGGGAGATCCGGCGAGGGCACGGCCAATGGCTAATTGTTGTTGCTCGCCGCCCGATAGAAAGCCACCATTGCGAGATCTTACATCTTTGAGTTTTGGGAATAGATCAAAGATGTATTCAGGAAGCTTTCCATTGCCTCTGTCGCCACGCGCTGAAAGCCCAGTTTCAAGGTTTTCTAGGACAGTTAGATGAGGGAAAATATGACGACCTTGCGGGACGATGGCGATACCGGCTCGTGCACGTAAATGCGCCGGCAAACTCGTCACGTCATTTCCATCGAAAATGACAGTACCGCCATGCACTTTGTGTGTACCCATAATGGTTTGCAACAGCGTGCTTTTGCCAACACCATTGCGGCCAATCAGACCCATCGCCTGATTTGGTAATAGGTTAAGGTCAATGTCCCATAAAACCTGACTTTGCCCATAAGCGGCGGATAGGTTTTGTAATTGAAGAATTGGGTTTTGAGACATCACGCTGATTTCCCTAAATAGACAGCAGCGACGTTTTCATCTTGTCGGACAGCTTCAATATCACCTTGAAATAGGAATTTCCCCTGATGCATGACCGTGACGCTGGCATTTAATTGCTCAACGAAACTCATATCGTGATCAATGACTAGCACTGTCTGGCTGTCGCCTAGACTTTTGATTAATTCGGCTGTGCGGCGGGTTTCTGCTGGTCCCATGCCTGCGGTTGGTTCATCTAGTAGAAGAAGCTTGGCACCGGTGGCGATAACCATCCCGATTTCCAGCCATTGTTTTTCGCCATGGGATAAAAGACCTGCTGGTTCATTTTTGCGATGGGTAAGCTCAATACGTTCAAGCATGTCTTCAACAATTGTACGTGTTTCTGCTGAGACACCTTGGCGAAGACTTTTCCACCATTGATATTTGCGTTGTGCGGCAAGCTCTAGATTTTGTGACACTGTTAGTTCTGGTAAAACGCCTGGGGCTTGAAATTTTCGACAAATACCTTGGCGCACAATGTCTTGTTCGGCCATTTTGGTGATTTCGACATCTTCAAAATAGATGTGGCCTTCAGCGGGACGAACACGGCCAATTATCGTGTCGCAGAGTGTCGATTTTCCAGCGCCATTTGGACCAATCACAACACGGGTTTCACCTGAATTGAGGATGAAGCTAAAGCTATTGAGCGCTTTAAATCCGTCAAAATCAACAGTGACACCATCGACACTTAAGAGAGGGCGGTTGGTCATGATGCATCCCTCTCTTTCGTTGTTAGTTTTTCAAATAAACCTGCCAAACCTTTGGGCAAAAAAGTCACTGACAGAACGAAAAGAGCACCAATAAAATAGAGCCATAATTCAGGAAAGGCGCTGGAAATGCGATCTCTTGAGACATTGATTAATATCGTTCCAGCTATGGCACCAATAAGACTAAATCGTCCGCCTAAGGCGACCCATATGATCATCTCAATAGATGGAATTACGCCTACAGCAGCAGGCGAGATATTGCCAGCATGTAGAGTGAATAACGCCCCAGACATACCTGCAAGCATTGCGGCAATGCTAAAGGCGAATACTTTGATAGGGGTGGGATTATATCCTAGAAATCGTACACGGTTTTCGCCGTCACGGCTGGCACGTAGCATTACTCCAAATTGGGATGATAAAAGCCATTTCAGGCCTAAGAAACACAGGCATAAAATGATTAGCGTTGCCCAGTAAATTGCATAATTCATAGATGCAGCAGATAGGGGCTGGCCAAGAAGTGTGGAGAAATTTGTAAGCCCGTTAAAACCGCCTGTCCAATCCTGACGGCTGACCAAAAGCGTTGCAAAAGCAAGTGCGAGCGCCTGACTGATGAGTGCAAAATAGGTTCCGCTGACACGGCGATTGAAGACAAGCCATGAAAAGAGCGCCGCAAATATGCCTGGAACCAAAATGATAGCAAACAATGTGAAAATAGGATTTTGAAAGGGTTGCCAGAGGAGGGGGAGTGTTTCAATGCCGCTCCATACCATGAAATCGGGAAGTTCACCTGATGCAAGGTCGGCTAGTTTTAGGTGCATTGCAATTGCATAGCCTCCCAAACCAAAGAAGACACCCTGACCTAAACTGAGGATCCCGCCATGTCCCCATATCAAAACCAAGCCAAGTGCGAGGATTGAGAGGGAAAGAAAACGGCCGAGCAGGTTGAGGTCGTAATCTGACAATAGAAAGGGCGCGATAGCCGCTAGTAGAATGATGGCGGGTAATATGTAAGGCGCATATTTCACAAGTGTTTGAATATGCGGGTTTTGGTTCATTATCTTAGAGAAACGCGCAATGCGGGCTCTGGCATTGTCATCAATAGTTTTAAACATCGAGCGCTCTGGATTTCTGGGCGATGACACCCTGTGGTCTAAATTGGATGAAGACGATCACGAAGACGAGCAAAAGGACTTGAGCCATGGATACATCGACATAAATTTGAGCGAGTGCTGAAAATAGACCTAACATTAAAGCGGCTATTGTTGTCCCGGCTATTGAGCCTAAACCACCCATAACCACGACGAGGAAGGCAGGGACGATATAGCTTTGTCCGACGCTTGGTGTGACAGGGCCAAGGATGGCTAGAACGACGCCGGCCAGTCCGGCTATCCCTGATCCAAGGCAGAAAATAATCAAATCAGCACGTTTAACTTCAATGCCGGTGGCTGCTGCCATCATGCGGTCTTGATTAACGGCGCGAATGAGCAATCCGATACGCGTATGGCGGAAAATAAGGGTTAGTCCGATAAGGACGAGGATTGCGACTGCGATTATGAAAAGACGGGTTGCTGGAAGAGATACACCAGCAAATATACCTTCGGTAATTTGAATACCGCCATCTAACCAAGTTGGAGCTTGGACTTCAACACCGATCGCGCCGAATATGTCACGTGAGGCTTGTTGGAGGATTAAACTGACGCCCCATGTCGCCAGCAAAGTATCTAGTGGACGTTTTGCGAGCCGAGAGATGAGGGTGGTTTGTAACAGTCCGCCTGTTGCAGCTGCCCCGATAAAGGCAACAGGGAGGGCAACGAGCAGTCCCATTCCACCGGGAATGATCTGCATCGTTAGAAAGGCGAAATAGCCTCCTAGCATCAACATCTCACCATGCGCCATGTTGATAACACGCATGAGGCCAAAACTAAGCGCCAAGCCCAGCGCTGCTAATAGAAAGATAGAAGCAACGCTAAACCCGTTGAAAATTTGGTTTGATATCAGTGCAAAGGAGTCCATCAGGCCTGTTCCAATTTGATGATGAAACTAAAGTTCACAAACCTTGCCGGGGAATGTCAGTGCATCATATGGTTCAGGGGAGATGACATCTCCTGAATCTGCAATGATTTCAAATTGACCGCTGGCATCAAGCTTACCAATGAGCGCTTTTTGAACGAGGCTCTGGTTGTCTGCAAAGGAAACCATGCCCATTGGTGTGCTGAAGGCTTCTAGGTCAACAACGGCTTTACGCACTGCATCAACGTCAAATGTCCCCGCTTTTTCCGCAGCAGCCTTCCAAGCATATACATTGAGATATCCGTGAACCATAGGGTCGGTGATCGCAGCATCAGCTCCAAATTTAGCTTTGTAAGCATCTACAAATGAGCTGTTCTCAGCTGTTTCTAACGATTGGAAATAATTCCAAGTTGCGTAACTGCCTTCTACGAGGGAAGGGCCCATGGCTTGCGCTTCTTGCTCTCCGATGGAGAAAGACATGATGGGTGTTTCGGCTGAAGATATCCCAGCTGCTTTTAGCTGTTTGAAGAATGCGACATTGCTATCGCCATTTAGCGTGTTGAAAATAATGTCTGGCTTAGCGGCTTGTACTTTTGCGATAACACCAGAGAAATCTGTGCCGCCCAATGGAACATATGCTTCACCAGCGAGTGATAGTTCTTTGTCTTCAATATGTTTCTTAACGATCAAATTCGCTGTGCGGGGGAAGACATAATCAGATCCGATGAGGAAATAGTTTTCATATCCAGCTTCGACGGCCCATTCAAAAGCAGGCAGGATTTGCTGGTTTGGTTGAGCGCCTGAATACATGATGTTTGGTGAACATTCATTGCCTTCAAACTGAACAGGATACCAAAGAAGATTGTTTGTGCGTTCGAAGACAGGCAACATGGCTTTGCGGCTGGCGGATGTCCATCCACCAAAGACTGTCACAACGTTTGAATTTTCAATAAGTTTGGATGCTTTTTGCGCGAAAGAAGCTGGGTCTGATGCGCCATCTTCTACAATTGCTGTGATTTGCGTGCCTAAGACGCCACCGGCTGCGTTGATTTCTTCGATTGCGAGCATCTCAGCATTTTTGACGGTGATTTCACTAATCGCCATTGTGCCTGAGAGTGATTGCAGGATGCCAACTGAAACTGTGCTTGCATCTGTGGCAGCGGGTGATTCAGATGTGCTCGGTGCTTCACCTGAACACGCAGAGAGCAATAATGCACTTATGGCTGTTGCCGACAAAAACCGACCAAAACTAGACGTGCGCATATTATTTCCTTCTGTTTTACAATGCGAAAGGCATAAAACCTTTTATTCCTGCAAAATCTCGATCAGATCTCACGTCTAAACACTAACCAATGCACCTCACGAAAAGTTATGCGTCATTTAACGTAGGTTTCGAAATGGATGAAATAGACTAACTTTCAATGCATTGATGAAAGTCGTTTCAATGAAGCGGCGTTTTAGAGTTTAACTATCGTTTTAAAAAGTAAGTATCGTGATGCAGATAAAGTCGAGAGAAGTATGAAAACGTTCAAAGGCTTGAAAATAGATTCATCCGTATATTTTTTTCTGATCGCAGCGCTTATTTTTATCGTGCATGCCATCATTCAAGGTAATGCAAATGAACCGATCAAATTGACGTCGCAGGTACGAGACCGGCTGGTGGAAAATTTTGAGATGTTAGAAGGGCGTAAGGCCCAAACAGCTGATATCCAGAAAATCGAAAATGATTTTATAACCGAAGAATTATTGTTTAAAGAGGCGTTGGATCAAGGCATTCATCTGACAGACAGCACAACACGAAGCAGTCTGCTGCAAAAAATAAGATACAAAATATCAGGTGTTCCGGCGACGCCCACGCCGGAGGAAATGCTCGAATTTTACACGGAACATCTCGATTATTATACGACAGAAAAATTCTATTCTGTGCGGCAGGTGTTTTTTGAAGACAAGCCAGATGATATTGAAGACAAACTCGTGAAACTGAATGCTGGGGAAAGCGTGGAAGCTGACACATATTGGATCGGAGATTATTTCCCTGAATATGGGTTAAGTGCACTTCGCAGCATATTTGGAAATGACATTTCTGCGTCCTTTGACGGTTATACAGATGGCGTTTGGGAAGGGCCTTTTCAGACACAGCGCGGATGGCATTTGCTGCGCGTTGAAGAACGTTTTGACCCTAAAATTCTGCCGTTTTCAGAGGTGCAGCAACAAGTAGAACGTGATTATCAGCACACAAAAAATGTTGAGACACTCGACACATATATTCAACAGTTAAAAGAGAAATATGATGTCGAAATTGAAGATTAAACTTTTCGGCATTTGCGCGTTTTTGCTTTGCCTTATCGTGCAACCTGCATCGGCGGATATTTTCAAATCTGCTGAGTTTGAAATTGCGCATGATGAAGCAGAATTGACTTATGTTTTTTCGGCGGAAGTTGCGACGAATTTAGCTGTATCAGAAAAAATTATTTATCCAGATTTTTGTAGAGAGATTTCGGTAACAAGCAATATAATTGGGCGTAGAACGCACTTAGTCTACACATTTACATGTGAAAAGGCTTTGAGCTCAGGTGATCAATTAATAGCGCCATGGGCGTTGGATGGTGCGCGTCTTGATAGTTTTTTAGGTGGAAAGCACCAAATTATCAGCTTGATCGGAGAGCAATCGGCAATCGCAATACCGTTGGATGGTGAAGCACCACCTAAACGGCCTTTACTTGAGGTGATGAAAGATTTCCTCTGGCAAGGCGCGCTTCACATCGCGGGTGGTTGGGATCATTTGGCGTTTGTGTTGTGTTTATGTCTGATTTCCAATGGACGACATTTAATCGCGCTTGTGAGTACATTTACACTAGGACATTCTATCTCTTTGGGGCTGTCATTTTTCAATGTCGTGCAAGTGTCTATACCGCCTGTTGAGGCAGTTATTGCACTTTCAATTGCGTTTGTGGCGCGTGAAGCATTGGTGAAATCATCACAGCAAGAACAATCTATCTTTAAGTTTGGGGTGCTGATTGCAGCTTTTGGTCTTTTGCATGGCTTGGGGTTTGCGAGCGCTTTGGGCGAATTTGGTGTGCCGCCGCACGAGAAATGGCCAGCATTGATATTCTTCAATCTTGGCGTGGAATTAGGTCAACTCATTTTCGTAATCATGGTTGTATCTATTTTCTTTGTTCTTCGCCGTATAGGTGCAGCCGGACCTGCGCGTATAGCTTGTTTATATGGTGTTGGGATTATTGGTAGTTACTGGATGATTGAGCGTGTTGTTGGTTTTGCTGACATTTAATCGGTTTACAAAAACGGAAATGCTTGGAAATGGATTTAAACGCACAGCATTTGAAGGCGGCCCGGCAAGCTGTTAAAAAAGGTCAATTGGTCGAATGTGCGTCCTACATTGATAAAGTACTGGCATCAGAACCTGAAAATAGCGAAGCGTGTTTCTTAAAAGGGATTGTGTTGGTAGAGGCGCGCCAGCACAAAAAAGCACTGGTTTTCCTACGTGATGCCGTACAAAAATCGCCGAAGAATGCTGAATATAACGCGCATCTTTCACGCATTCTTTTAATGTTGCGCGAAGAAGGCGAAGCAGAAAATTACGCACGTATTGCGGCCCAAAATGTTAAAGATGATGCGCTGACACTAGATACAATTGGATGTGTGTTTGCGCGTTTAGGTGATCATGAAGCCGCTCAGAAAGTGTTTGAAAAGGCAGTTGCGTTAAATCCAAACAATGTTGATTTTAGGTTTAATCTCGTTGCCACTTATGGCTTCTTTGGAAAGACGGAAGAAGCAAGCTATCAATATGAGGAAATTCTGAAGCGTAACCCTTGTCATGGTAAATCTCACTTGGGGCTAGCAGCGTTAAAACGTCAGACACCAAATTCCAACCACATCAAGCAGATTGAAGCGGCAATAGCATCTGTTACTGATCCAATTGAAAAGCTTCGCATTCATTATGCTGCCGCCAAGGAGTATGAAGACTTAAGTGAATTTGAAAAAGCATTTAATCATCTCAATACAGCAAATACACTGCATACACAGAGATTGAAATTTGACGTTGAAACGGATGAAAAAAATGCAAATGTGATAAAGCAGTGCTTTGCAGATAAAGCCTATTTATCGACTCAGGCCCGACATGAAGACACACCTGTTTTTATCGTTGGTATGCCAAGAACGGGAACGTCATTGGTTGACCGCATATTATCAGCGCATCCAGATGCAAATTCACTGGGCGAGCTACAATCTATGCCAATTGCTGTGAAGCGGGCAAGCCAGACGACATCGCGTTTGATCTTGGACAGAGACACAATATTGCAAGCGGGAAAAGCAAATGCTCATGATATAGGTGCTTTATACCTGAAGCACTCAAAACAATTTAGTGGCGCAAAAGGAAATGCGGTCTTAGTTGATAAACTGCCGATGAATTTTCTCTATGCGGGCTTTATCGCTAAAGCATTGCCTAAAGCTAAAATTGTGTGTCTGCGTCGTCATCCTATGGATACAGTTTGGAGCAATTACAAAAATCTGTTTGCGACAACATCGAGTTATTATGGATACTCATATGATTTGATGAATACAGCGCGATATTATGTTATTTTTGATCGATTGATGGCGTTTTGGCAGGAAAAATACCCAGATCAGATTTTGCAATTGGATTATCAAGAGCTTACCGGTAATCAAGAATCTGAAACACGTAAATTGCTTGCGTTTTGTGGATTGAGTTGGGCAGAAGAGTGTTTGAATTTTCATCAGCAGACGCAGGCTATGGCAACGCCAAGCTCTTTGCAGGTGAGAGAGCCAATACATCAAAAATCGGTGGGGAAGTGGCGTGCTTATGAAGATCAGCTGCAAGAGGTGATCTCTTATTTATCAGTAAATGGGATTTCTATTTAATCGCTGTGTCGGGTTAAATTGGGCGCGAGCTTGGCTTGTTTTTATTTTCGTTTGAATCAGAAAGGCCGCTGTTTTTCAACAACGGCCTTTCGTACATTTCTAATCAGGAAGGGTGCTGATTAGAATCTGTATTTTGTTTCAAGACCAATCCTACGCGGTGTCAGCACATTGCGTGCGTAATAGCGCGATGCCACATCATCATTGATGAATGTACGGCTGAGGTCGTTTCCAACCGATGTGATTGCGTATTCGTCGAATAGGTTGCTAGCAAATAGAGAGAATGACCAAGCATCCTTATCATAAGTGATCGCAGCATTGTGGGTTGTATATGCTGGTAGAGTTTCACCAAACGCACGTGCTCCCACACGTGTAAGAACATCACCAGTATAGGCTGCTGTCCAACGCATGGATATGTCAGCGCCGCTTTCCAATGGCACCATGTAAGAAACACCAAGCGCACCAGATTCTTTTGGTGAACCGGGTAGGCGGTCACCTGCGAGAACGTCGACTTTGCCATTTGGACGGTCTTGCAAGAGGCCAGGGACATCAGCAGTTAGAGTTGCATCTGTATATCCAAAGCTTCCCGTGAATACGAGGTGGTCTATTGGCTCAGCTTTGAAGGACATCTCAAATCCTTCTGAAAGAGCTTCTGCACCATTCACCGTGATACCGATCGCACCATTCACCGTTTGACCAGCTAGCTGAATGCCTTCCCAGTCAATTTGGAATACTGCCATGTTGAAAATGAGTTTACCATCAAAAGTGGTTGTTCTTATACCAAGTTCTTTGTTGATGGTTTCATCTGGACCATAAGAAAGTTCATCAGGCAGGGCACATAGATTCTGACCAGCTGGAAGCGGTAGCACACATGGTGCAACACGGTTTACACCACCGATACGGTATCCTTTTGAATATGTCCCATAAACCATGACATCATCTGTTATGTTGTAGGAAGAGTTGAATTTCCACACCACACCATCATCAGAAGTATCACCTGCGCGACTGCGGAAGTTGATTTCAGGATAATCTTGCCACAATGGAAGCGCTTGACCACCTTCAACCTCAGCTGTGTATTCAAAATAACGTGCACCAGCGGTTATCTGGAACTTATCTGTAATTTGGTATGTTGCTTCACCAAATGCGGCTACTTCTTCTGTCGTACTGTCCACAAAAGAGGCGTATTCAATTTCATCTGGGCGATAGAGACCTGCCAACCAAGGGATGTAATCTCCGGCGCTTTCGATACCAGGAAGAATTTCAAAATAGGTCGAGTCTAATTTTAGTTCATTGTAGAAACCACCGATAACCCAGCTGATTGGGCCGCCATGGTCAGATACAAAACGCACTTCAGCGTTTAGTTGTTCACGCTCTTGGTCTGAATCTGTGTAACCAGAAAATGCTGGGAACAATTCATAGTCATAATCTAGGTCCAGCAAAAGGTCTGTGACATCAGCTGAGCTATCGACTGTTGCTTCTGTGCGGGCAATTGTTGCAACCATTTTTGCAAATGATCCAACTTCTACATTTGCTTCAAGCGCAAACAATTGAGATTCACGTGTTGAAGGTTCAAGATAGCGCCAAGGTGCATCATAATCACCAAGCCCAAATATTGGGTCACCCACAGCTTGACGTCCACCAGTTTCCGTTTTTTGGTACGCGTAAGTTAGGTTTAAATCCAACCATTCTGTAGGGTAAAAACCAAGTTGGTTTCGAGATGTTATCGTTTTTTCGTAGTTTACGTCTTGATCGACGCGTGTATTTTCTTCAATGAATTCAGCTGATCCCAAGCTGTAATCAGCGCCAAATTGTTGTGGAAGAGAAACGCCAGGCTCTTTTAGTAGTCTTGTATAGTCTATGAAACCCGCTTCGTCGTAAATTCCAAGCGTGGTTCTAAATGCTAGCTTGTCTTCAATGATCGGAATGTTGATCGCTCCATCCCCAACAAAACTCAAATCATCAGAGTGTTCGGTATAGGCTGTTCTAAAGTGAGCATAGCCTTCAATTGATTCTGCATTCGGACGTTCAGGGATGTAGCGAATAGCTCCTGCGAGCGTTCCCAGACCATAGAGAGTTCCTTGTGGACCCAGAAGCGTTTCAACACGTTCAATGTCGATGAGTTTGAAGTCGAGGTAGAGTGGTACTTCACCAAGGTAAGTGGCCAATGCGTTGTCAGCATTGCTTCCAAAGCTTCCTGTGTCATCTGCACCTAGTCCGCGAAGAATGATGGACCCCGAACTACGTGGACCTGTATCTAGGACGGCTAAACCGGGAGTGAATGCTGCAAGATCACGGATGTCATCAATGCGTTCTTTGGCGATGTCTTCGCCTGATAGAGCTGTAATGTTGATGGGAACATCTTGAATGGAAAGAGCGCGGCGCGTTCCTGTGACTATGATAACGTCTTGTGTAAGGTCAGCTTCTGCTTCAGCTGCGACATTTGCTGCTGCTAAAGTTGTTGCTTGCTCAGCATATGCGCTGAGTGAACCAACTGTACCGATTGTCGTGGCTGACATCAGCATCGTACGTAGAATTGAGCACTGTTTCATTTGGAATCCCCTCTGGTTTGCAACAGTAAATCCTTTCCCTATAAAATATTCGCGCACGCTCTATCGGCGGTTTGCTTAGGCACGTAATTGATAAATTTAGACATTTCCCCGAATTTGAGATCTGAACTATCAATCTGATTTTATGTTAAGTAGGGGCGTATATTTCTCCATGGGGTATTTGACTTACCCACGCGCAGAAATCTGTTTGAACAAAAATAAATCTTTGTAATTACATATATTTATTAATTGTGAGGGTGGGTGGCTGATCGTAGAAGAGTATGCGACAGCACATTCAGAAGAACGAGAATTGACGACATGTCATTCAAAGGTCGTGCTTCTTAAGATGTAAGTTCGCGCTAATAAGCTCAAAGCGGTTTCTTAGAAATTTTCAAGATTACGCGAGCAGTGCGGCATCATTCGACCCTGCGCATTTGCGCAAGGCCGTTTAGTTAAAAGCTAAAGATAAAACGATATGTACCTTATTAGCGTTTTACATCACCGCCAGAGCTGGACAGCATAGCCGAGACTTCAGCTTCAGTTGTGATGTTGAAATCTCCAGGAATTGTGTGTTTGACGGCTGAGGTGGCGACAGCAAAATCTATGATGTCCTGAAGCGGTGCACCTGATGCGAGCTTGTGAAGTGCGCCACCCGCAAATGCATCACCACCACCTATACGGTCGACAATGTTGAATAAATCCCATGATTTTGTCTGGGCGAAGCCATCTCTGGACGCAATAAATCCAGCTAAAGTGTTAGAGTCGGCACTAATAACTGTGCGGTTTGTGCTACAAATATGTGAGACGTGTTTACAGTGTTTGAAGAATTCCTGTGCCGCAGCTTGGAAGCTAACAGTTGGGTTTTCAGCATTGCGTGAAATACCAAATAATAGCTGAACGTCTTTATCGCCACCAAAAATCAAGTCGGCATGTGCTGCAACGTCTTTGATGATTTTTATGCCTTCAGCTTCTCGTCCGGTCCAAAGAGAGGGGCGATAATTACAATCGAATGAAATTTTAACACCAAGTTTTCGAGCGGCTTGCGCAGCTGCCAGACTTGCTTTTTGTGCGCCTTCGCTCACCGCGAGTGTGATGCCTGAAAGGTGTAACCAGTCTGCGCCTTTAAGAATTTCGTTCCAATTAAAAATATCGCCTTTGGCTTGAGAGAATGCGGAATATTTACGATCATAAGTAATGGCAGAGGGGCGGATCATCGCACCAGTTTCCAGAAAATAGATCGCCATTCGCTCACCTTGGCGGACGATGTTTTTAGTTCCGACCGCGTGCTTGTGAAGGGTATCGCAGCATGCATCACCAATTGCATTGTCTGGCAAAACAGTCACCATTGAAACATCATTTCCCATGCGGGAAAGTGTGACACCGACATTGGCTTCCGCCCCGACGAAATTTGTGTCGAGCTTATCTGATTGAAACAGGCGCTCGCGCGCGGGTGAGCTGAGCCGGAGGAGCATTTCGCCAAAACATACAATACGTGCCAATTTTTTTATCCCTAGTTTTTCGTCAATGTTGAAAAGCGGCGCGAACAGAAGAAACCATCTCTACTGTACCAGCCTTAATGTCTGCTATTGATTTGTCCGATGTGTAGATTGCGGAACCAACTCCAAATCCATTCGTACCGACTTTCACAAAGTCTGCCAAGTTTCCAGCGTTAATGCCGCCAACAGCCGCAAGAAGGGCGTCTTCAGGAAGGATGGCACGCAAGGCTTTGATACCGGCGGTGCCGATGAGTTCGCATGGAAAGATTTTTAAGATATCCGCACCTGCATAATAAGCTTCAAATGCTTCTGAAGGTGTGAAACATCCTGGAACTGAGAACATACCCAAACGTTTTGTTTCTTCAATGACATCTGTATTTGTGTTGGGGGATACAATAATGCGGCCTCCAACGGCGTGTATGTCCCTGACTTGTTTAACAGAGGTCACTGTACCGCCGCCTATCAGCTTTGATGGGCCATATTTCTCAGTCAGTATTTTAATGGCTTCAAGCGGTCGAGGAGAATTCATTGTGACTTCTAAAACGGGAATGTCTGCATCCAGTATCGTTGAGCCAATTTCAAGTGCTTCTTCAGGTGTGATGCCCCTTAAAATAGAAATGATCGGGGTATCTGCAAAAATATCTTTTAAAGTCTGTCTCATGATTTTTGCTTCTTGGGAGGCACTGTGTTGTCATCGGTGATTTCATCTCTTTAACCCCAAGTGCCATCTATGGATAGTGCTTGCTAGTCATCGTTGCGTTTCCCTTACGATATTCACCATTTCCGCGTGATTAAAGATGGATAAAAATTGGGTGTTGATGCGGCTGGTTTAGGTGATATCTGTAGATGGAGGTGAGGGCATTCTTGCTGTTATTGATGGATGATCAAATGAACAAAGCGTACATTATTATGGGTGTTTCAGGAGCAGGAAAATCCACAATAGGGGCTTTAGTAGCAGAGCAATTGGACGTCCCTTTTGTAGAAGGAGATGATTTTCATCCTCGAGAGAATGTCGATAAGATGTCATCTGGACAAGCATTGACCAATGATGACCGTCGCGCTTGGATTGAACAATTGGCGGGTGAAATCAATACAATTGATGGCCACAGCGTGGCCTCTTGTTCTGCTCTAAATGATGTTGTTCGAAATTGGTTAAATCAGCACATTAAAGCTGAGGTTTGTTTTGTCTGTCTGCAAGGAAGCCGTGCATTATTGCTAGAGCGTTTGCGTGCGCGTAAAGGACATTTCTTCAAGGATGACATGCTGGATTCACAATTGCAGGCATTTGATTTACCTGAAGGTGCAATATGCGTGGATATAGATGCATCTCCCGAAGAAATTAGCGCGAATATCATGCGCAAAATTTCAGCAGAGGCAAATATTTAAGCGCGTACACGTTTTCCCTTACTTGCTAATCAGACTTGTCTCAGTTTTTGCTTGTAATCGTAATGTTGTCATCTGTTTCGATAGCTTGCGATTTGGTGATCAGCTCTACACTTTGGATAAAAGATGGGAGGTCGGTCAGTGCGAATGCACCACTGATTTTGTGATCACGCAAATCAGGCTCAGCAATTTCTATATTTTTAGATGTGTAGCGAGAAAAAACAGAAATTGCCGATGACAAGGCAATATTGTCAAATGTCACGCGATCTTCCGTCCACATGGGTTTTTTATTTGCCAATGCGTTGATCTGATAAATGCGAGGTGCGCTCTGATTTTGGGATTGAATGCCCATTCCCGCTTTTGCGGTGAGGGGCGTTTGCGTGCCTTGTTGAAAGCGTACAACGCCATCATAAACCTCAAGAGAAGTTTGATCTAAATTTTTGAAAACACTATAAGATGTGCCGAGTGCTGTGAATGTTGTTTCAGATGCTTCAACAATGAATGGACGGTTTTTGTCGTGACTTACATCAACAAAAAGACGGCCATGATTTAGTGTGATCCGGCGTTCACTATTATTCTGGTTTATAACAACAGAACTATCTGAATCCAGTGTAAGTATGGTGTTATCAGGCAGTGTGAAGTGAGCAATTTGGCCTATATCTGATTGGTAGGTCTGGGTAATTTCTGTTTGTGTGGAAGCGTTAAATACAATTGCACTAGCTACCAGACAAGCTGCCAGTCCCGCAATACTTCCAATGAGTAATCCACGACGTGTCGGAGCCGGTTTCGTATTCTCATTTGCTGCGATCGGTTGGATCAGGTCTTGTATATCAGATGCTTTATGAAGTGAGGCTGTTGCTTCCCATGTCTCTTGAACTTTGTTGTAAGCATTCAGGTTTGCAGGACTAGTCATCAGCCATTTTTCGAAAATGTCACTCACACCAATTGATGGGTCGGCTTCTATTTTGAGCAACCAATCTGCGGCCTCGTCGAATGCGAGGCTTTCAAGGTTTTCTGGCTCGTTAATTCTGCTCACGGCGCTCACGTCTCTGCGTTAGATGCACAATTGCATCTCTAAGGTGTCGTCTGACAATTGATATTGAAATATTATTTTCTTGCGAAATCTGCTGGTAGGTTTTTTCTTGTATGCGGTAGGCTGTAAATATATGCTTTGTAACCTCGGGTAATTCGTTGATATCGTCCATAGTCTGACGCAGAAGTGTTTTGCTCATGTGTGACGCTTCAGGGCCAGGTGCATCGCTTTTAAGTTCGTCATTTAGGTCTTCATAGTCAATTAAAACAGGCGTTATTTTGTGGCGTCGGAATCTGTCCCGTATTATATTGACGATAATGGTACGCAAAAATGCGATTTCATTTTCAATTTCATCAAAGGCCTCGTATTTATTGAGCCGTGTAAATGCATCCTGAACAATTTCTTCAGCGACATCTGGAAGGCAACCTTTAGACCGTGCGAATGCCACAAGGGTCTGGAAATTGTCACGATACAATTTCTCTAATTTGAAGGCCATACTCATTTTACACGACTCAATCATTACAGTCTGATACGTTATGGCGTGTAGTTTAACGCGGTTTTTATGACAGCTTTTGCAGTGAGACTCATATCTGCTGGGCTATTATAAACATTTGGCGTTATGCGAATGCAGCTACCAGATGTAATGCCATTTCTGTGCACGCAAAAGACGTTGTGCTCTTTCAATAAATGTTCAGCGAGCGCTTTGTTGCCTGTTGTGCTTGTGATGTCCTTTAGACGAAAAGAAGTTATGCCGGCATGAAGGCGGTTATCGTCAGGCGTTAATATCTGGATACGAGAATTATCCTTGCAAGCATCTACCCAGAGCGAACGCAGATATTTTAAACGTGCTTCTTTGTTTTTAGGGCCAATCATATCGTGGAAAGCGAGGGCATCAGGAACAGTGAGTATGGCGGCAAAATTACTGGTGCCTGTGTGGACGCGCCCATAGATTTTATCTTGTTCGCCATCTGAAGCGCAAATATTGGGTGAAACTTCAGCGAGGCGGTCTTCACGAATATACATAAGCCCGACACCAATCGGGGCACCAATCCATTTGTGTAGGTTTAGCCCTACAAAATCTGCACCCAATTCAGAAAGTGTAAAATCCATTTGGCCCCATGAATGGGCTGCATCTACCACAACACGCACACCGCGTGCTTGCGCTATTTGCGTAATCTCCCGCACTGGAATAGCGAGACCTGTGCGGTGGCTTATGTGAGTAAGCAGCAATAGCTTGGTGTTGGGGTGGTTTTCCAATGCTTGGGTATAATGCGTGATAATTGCGTCAAAACTAGCAGGTTCAGGGAGTGCAAGCTCTATTAATTCGCATCTGTTTTGTTTCGCAATATTGCGCATCGCGTCTCGCACTGAATCATAGTCTAGATCAGCGATCATCACACCGTCACCGGCTTGCAGTATGTTAAAGCCATTGATGATATTAAATAAGGCTTCTGTTGCGCCGCGCGTTATGGCCAGTTCAGAAGTTGACACATCTAGGCGTGTTGCCAGGTTTTCAAGAATAGGACGCAATTCACCGTAGAATTCACGTCTTGAAAAGAATGAATTGTCGCGATTTACCCGCTCAGTATGGGCGATATAGGCGTTCAGTACCGGTCGGGACATGACGCCCCAATTACCATTTTCAACATTTATAATGTCTGGTTTCATATCATATTGCGAGGCGATATGGGCCCAGAATGCCTCATCTTTAGCAAGAATATTTGGCGATGATGCTGATTGATTGGTTTGAGTTGTCTTGGATATAGATTGGCAGGCGGAGGTAAAAGCAAGCGCTCCTAAAGGTGCTGTTTTTAGGAGTGTGCGGCGGTGAATGTTTTCCATCTTGAACGCGTCCTTCTGGTCAATCTTTGGTATATGATTTGTTTGAATTGATTTCGCCCAAACGCAAACTATGGAGACATTTTTCAATGTCCCCATAGTCTCGCCAGACAGGGGTCAGTAGGGGATTTTACCTGTCTGAGGGGAAACGCGTTTAGAAATCGAAGTTGAAACGCGCATAGTATAGACCACCATCGGTGTCATAAGGTGCGTTACGCGAATAGATCAGACCACGATTAGCTTGGAATGTGGCTTCATCTGGATAAGTATCCAACACATTGTCTGCACCGACAGTGAAGGACATTGTGTCGTTAATGTTCCATTTGGCCGAAACATCAAGGAAAGCTTGGCCCCCAAATTCTTGGAAGATATCGCCATCAGAATTACCAGAGCTATCTGTCCATGATCCGTAATAACGCAATTTAGACCCAAGAACGAAAGCACCAAGTGTGTAATCTGCTGAGAAGTTGGCAGAATGTTGTGGAAGGCGTTCTTCAAACACTGTCTTTTGTGTTGAGTTGGCTTCAAGGCTTCCGCCTGTGACTTCCGTTTTGTTATAGTTATAAGCAGCTAAAAGCGACAGCTCACCTGTTTTATAACCTAAAACCAGATCGACGCCTTTTGAAGTGGTGTCAAAATCATTCTGATAGAATTGAACGCGGCTAATCGTTTCCGCGCCCGTAACATTGAGTGCAACCAATTGAGCGCGCTCTTCATCTGTGAGAGAATAACCGGCAGACGTTCCAAAACGGTTCTCAATATCGATTTGGTAAAGGTCGATAGAGGCTGTGATGCCACTTGCATTTTGGTATGCAAGACCCGCTGTGAAGTTGATAGATTCTTCAGCATCGAGTGGTTTGATGTCTACATCAGCACGTTCATTAATGATGGCTGCAACTGCGCCAACAGGGGAGTAACGTCCGTTCGTGAACACTTCCAATGTGGTCGTGTCTAGACCAGAAGAGTTACGTTCTGAGAAAAGTTGACCTGGAGTTGGTGCACGAAACCCCGTCGATGCAGTTGCACGAAGGGCAAGCTCAGAAGTGAATTCATAACGTCCAGAAATTTTACCTGTCAGTGAATTTCCAAATTCTGAGAAGTCTTCAAAACGAGCGGCAGTTCCTAAAGTAAACTTGTCCGTAAATGGTAGCTCGACATCAAGATAAGCGGCGTAGCTTTCTTGTTCAAATTCACCCGATTGAGACTCACTGAAACCGAAGAAACCATTAGACCCAGATGCGAGTCCTTCTGCAGCAGCTGGACCGACAAGATATGAGGCTTCTTCTCCCGGAGAGATTGTGTATGTTTCCATACGGCGTTCCGCTCCAAAAGCGATGTTTGCATTGTCAGCAAGTCCAAAGTCCACAACATAGACAAAGTCAGCATTCACATTGAGTTCGTCTTGTTTCAATGAACCGATGTAGAAAGATGTTGGACTGTTTGGGCCAAGTGATGCGTTGATCGTGTTTGAGATATTGTATTCAATCTCGTTGGATCCGTACCCAACAGAGAATTCCCAAGATAACGCATCATTTGCGACAGCACCTTTAAGACCTGTTGTCACAGAAAGATCTGTGTCTTCTTGGCCAAAGTCTGGACTAAAGCCTGCAGGGTAGATGTCGAGCAGGTTGAAGTCAGGGTAGATTGTGCTTGTGTTGAAAATGCCGCTCGTCGGGTTACGCCAGTTAAAGTCAGACAGACCTTCGCCGCCGCCATATGTTGCGAACAAATATCCGCTTAAGGCAGTTGAGAAGTCATAATCAGAGTTTAGAGTGAAGCGGTAACCATTGCGTTCAGGCTGTCCCCAGTTTTGAACAGGGTTTGGAACATCAACATCTGGGTTTGCCTCTTGGAATTCAATGGCGTCAGGACGTTGGCGGGAGCGCGATGTGATTTCATTGTCGAAATACTCACCAGACAGAACGAGCGTACCATTGCCAGCAAGGTCAAAACCAGCACGACCACCAAGGCGGTATGCATTCCCATCGCCCTCATAATATTGAGAGCCTTGTGCAAAACCACCAAAACCAGCGTCGTCTTTCAGGATGATGTTGATCACACCGGCAATCGCGTCTGATCCATATTGCGCAGAAGCACCATCACGCAAAACTTCGATACGTTTGATTGCTGAAGAGGGGATTGTGGCTAGGTCAGCTGACTGCGCGCCATTGCCACCAAGCAAAGCAGAGCGGTGGCGGCGTTTGCCATTAACTAGGACAAGTGTCTGATCTGGAGAAAGGCCGCGCAATGTTGCAGGGCGGACGAACACCTGACCATCAGCCATTGGCAGGCGTTGAACCTTAAAAGATGGGACGTTTTGCGCAAGTGTGTCGAGAAGGTCTTCGGATGCGCCGTTTGATATAGCATCACCGCTAATTACATCGATAGGTGCAAGCGAGCCAAATGCTGTGCGTTGTGCTTGGCGTGTACCCGTTACGATGATGGTGTCTTCAACCCGAGGCGAGTCTTTTTTGGCAGAGGATGTTTCCTGTGCCATTGCGGTTGAAGCCATAGAAATGATGGAAGCTGAAGCCAGAAAAAGGCCAGCGCGAAAATGAGACGTCTTGAACATTGAAAACCCCGTTCGATCACTTTGCAGAATGCAAGCACATCAAGCGAGAGACCCGTTCCCCAATAGAGAAACTCGCTGTGCAATAAGGGTGACGAGGGCATTTCAGGTTTGTGTCGATCAAAAGTTCGACTTCATAAAAGCTTCACACAAATGCAAAGCTTTTACAGCCTTAAACTTACCTATATTGTTGAAATATAACGATTTATAATTATTTTGAATATTTGAGCTTAATGTATGCAACGCCGCCATCTGTGTCATATGGTGCGTTGCGTGAATATATCAGACCGCGATTTGATTGATAACTGGCTTCATCAGGATAGTTATTAAATAAGTTTTCAACACCGGCCTGAAGATAGAGAGAATTGTTTAAATCATAAGAGAGGCTGAGGTCGAAAATAAACTCTTCTCCAAATGTTTGCAGCGGGTCATCTATGTTGCTGCTTGCATCATATCTCCACGGTCCATAATAGCGTAGTCGCCCCGTGATGGACCATTTATCTTTGCTCAATTCTGCTGATACACTTGCTCGGTGAGTTGGGGTTTGGTTTTCGGTTCGCAAACGTAAAAGTGTGTTTTCAATACTGTTGAGGTCCAGAACACGGGTTTCATTATAATTGTATGCGGCGGTTAGGTTTAATTGCGCTGTCTCTAATTCAAAGAATTTTGAAGTGACAATATCAAGCCCGCGTGTGCGTGTGTTCATGTTGTTTTGCAGGAAGTTTACGGTCGATATATCTATATTTTTAAAACCATCAATCTGAGACACTGCTGCGCGTTCTTCTCCGGTCAGAACCAAAGAATTGGTTAGGCTAAGTCTGTCATCGACATTGATTTGATAGAGGTCCGCGGTGACTGAAATTTGGTGATCCAAATTATAAGCAAAGCCAAAAGAGAAATTTTCAGATGTCTCAGGACGAAGAGGTATTATCGAAACATCATCGCGTTTAGATACTATTTTTGCGATAGGGCTAGTGGGTGCTATTCGACCATTTGTCAGGACATCCAACGTTTCAACATCTAGACTTTGATTTGTACGTTCACTGTATAATTGCCCCTGTGTCGGCGCATGATATCCGGTCGAGAATGTTGTTCTAAATAGAAATTCAGGCGTCACTTGATATAAGGATGAGAGTTTACCGGTAAAATTGTTGTCATAGGCCTTTGAATTTTCAAATCGTGTTGCAAATCCAAGTGTCCAGCGAGATGTCAACGGGATTTCGGTATCTATATAAGCTGCCGAACTGACTTCGCTAACCTTTATGGCTTGTTGTTGGGTGTAGCCAGGAAAACCGTTGGACCCAGGGGGCAGGTCATCCACAATCCCTGAACCGATGGCGTAGGATGCAAGATCACCTGCTTTTACGCGATAACCATCTGAACGCGCCTCTAAGCCTGCTGCAATGCTGATGTTTTTATCATTGTTGGGTAGTGGAATTTGATAATTCACATCAAGGTTCGATAGCAATTCAGTTTGCTGTAATGTCCCCGGGGTGAATGATGTGGGGCTGTTTGGGCCAAGTGATGCATTGATGGAATGACGCAGAAAATAATCAATCGTGTTTTGACCATAACCCAAACTAAAATCCCAGTTTATTGTCCCAGTATTGCTGATCGAGTCATTTTTCAAACCTGCAAAAATGGAAATGTCGGTGTCATTGACACCAAAATTTGGTGTGAAACCTTTTGGATATATCGTGTTCAAACTGAAATTAGGAAACGCATCGCTTTCATTAAAAGCACGATTTGTATCTGGATTGCGCCAATTGAGGTCTGAACTGCCTTCTGTGAGATTCAAATTTGCAAAATTATAGAAGATAAGTTTCGGGGTGAGGTAGGACTTTAAATTCGTCGCGAGTCTCACGCCTTTTCTATGTGGCTTACCCCATCTTTGCACTGGATCGGGGAGCTCTATCTCTGGGTGAGCCGCTTCAAAATCCAATGCGTCTTGGCGCTGCCTTGAGCGGGAGGTTGGTTCGGAACCAAAAGCTTCTAAATCAAAATTGAAAAAGCTTTGATCGAAGAAAGCTTTTCCTGATCGTATGCCTGCTCGGATGGATGTGCCATCGCCTTCATAATATTGAGAGGTTTGCAAAAATAGGCTCTGCTCCACATCCTCATCGAGTATCACATTTATGACGCCTGCAATGGCATCAGATCCATATTGTGCGGATGCGCCATCTCTGAGCACCTCAACACGTTCGATTATGTTGAGAGGGATTTGGGATAGATCAACGGCGTGCCCATTTGTGGATTCTAGAAACGCGGATTTATGACGCCGTTTCCCGTTGACAAGTACAAGCGTGTGTTCAGCATTCAGGCTACGCAATCCCGTTGGGCGATTAAAAATTAAACCATCACTAAGTGGGTATCGATAGGCGGTGAAGCTTGGCAGGCTTCGCGCTAAGCCATCCGAGAGATCGTCAGATATGTTCGCTCGAATATGAGATCCCTGAATAATGTCGATAGGTGCAAGTGAAGAAAAAATCGAACGGTTAGGTGCGCGGGTTCCTGTGACAACAATTTGATTGAGACGAAGCGTTTTCGGCGGGTGAAAAGAACGTGATTTTTGGGCCTTCTGGAATGGTATAATTTCAGGGGCTGGCTGGTTTGATGGGATGATTGCAATCGAGTTTATATCGACGTGAACAAACTCTAGGTTTTGTGGCTCAAGAATTGTGGTCAACACTTCGCTTAACGTAAAAGAGCCGATAACAATATTGGCTGTTTTCCCAGATAATTCCTCCGACGAAAACAGAATATTCGTATCATAGATATGCGAGAGCTTTGTCAGGACTTCGCTTAAATCATCATTTTGGATGTAGACATAATTTTTAACATCCGATGTCATATCGGCGGCGGGTGAAGACGGCTCAATCTGTGCCATTGCAGGGGAGATTGAGGCACAGCACCATATGCCAAGTGCAAGGCTAGCCGATATGCTTTTTAGAACTTCTAAACGAAGTGAAAGCTCGTACATGATGGGCACGCAATGGTTAAGCGAATGCTATTTCTAAGCACAAAAGAAATGTGAGGTCTTGATGAGTGAGCCATACATGTTGAAACCTACGTCTCAGCTTCTATCTGAGTTTTGTGTCAGTTTCTTTGTGTGGCAGATTTAAAATAAAGACTTCTTGTTAGTAAACCATCCGTATAAAGATGTTTTAGCGTAAATTGCTGACGGCATCGCCATTAATTCGCAAAAGATAGAACGTTTGGCGCATAGAATTTAAACAGTAATTCGCTAGTCTGGTACAATTAGTTCAGCACTCAATCGAGACTCTTTTAACAGATTAAGTGAAGTGAAAGCGATATGATAGAGGAATACTATAATGGTAATGAAAATCATTCGCAAAGATAATGCGCAAAAAAACTTGCAAGAAAATGCCAGCTTAAATACTTATGCGGCCAACCAGCTTATTCTCGGCCCGCCAGATATATTGCGTCCCGGCGTTCAAGCTACACCTAAAACTAAATTGTTGGGACAATCATGAGTTTATACAACGACTACCTGAATGAGATTGCAAACCGTAAAAACGAAGGTTTGAACCCAAAGCCTATCGACGATGGCGCACTTGTTAAAGAGATTATCTCGCAAATAAAAGATACTCAAAACGAGCACCGTGAAAGCTCTTTGAAGTTCTTTATTTACAATACGTTGCCCGGCACAACCAGCGCGGCTGGTGAGAAGGCACTGTTTTTGAAAGAAATTATTCTAGGCGACGCCAGTGTTGAAGAAATTTCCACTGATTTTGCTTTTGAACTTCTTTCCCACATGAAGGGTGGACCATCTGTTGAGGTCCTTCTTGATATTGCTTTGGGCGATGATGCCGCTATCGCTGGAAAAGCGGCTGACGTTTTGAAAACTCAGGTCTTCTTATACGACGCGGATACAGCGCGTTTGGCTGATGCTTATAAAGCAGGCAATGCTATCGCAGCCGACATTCTTAAAAGCTATGCCAAAGCTGAATTCTTTACAAAGCTTCCTGATATTGAAGAAGAAATCAAAGTTGTCACTTATATAGCTGGTGAAGGTGACATCTCTACTGACCTTCTTTCTCCGGGTAATCAGGCTCACTCGCGTTCAGATCGTGAACTTCACGGTAAGTGTATGATTACACCTGAAGCACAGACAGAAATCCAAGAGTTACAGAAAAAACACCCTGAAGCACGCGTTATGCTTATCGCTGAAAAAGGGACTATGGGGGTTGGTTCCTCCCGTATGTCTGGTGTGAATAATGTGGCTTTGTGGGCTGGTAAACAAGCAAGCCCATATGTTCCTTTCGTCAACATTGCGCCAGTGGTCGCAGGAACGAATGGTATCTCACCAATCTTTCTGACAACTGTCGGTGTAACTGGTGGTATCGGTCTTGACCTTAAAAACTGGGTGAAAAAGACAGATGCAAACGGCAATGTAGTCAAAGATGAAAATGGCGATGTAGTTCTAGAAGAAGCCTATTCTGTCGCAACAGGCACAGTGCTGACGATCAACACTAAAGAGAAAAAGCTCTATAATGGCGACAAAGAGCTTGCAGATATATCTTCTGCATTCACACCGCAAAAAGTTGAGTTCATGAAAGCGGGTGGATCTTATGCTGTTGTCTTTGGTAAAAAGCTTCAAACTTTCGCGGCTGCAACACTTGGGCAAGAATTGAAATCTGCTTATGCACCTGCAAAAGAAATTTCTCACAAAGGTCAAGGGCTGACAGCTGTTGAGAAAATTTTCAACAAAAATGCCGTCGGTACAACACCAGGCGCAACGTTGCACGCTGGATCTGATGTGCGTGTTGAGGTGAACATTGTTGGGTCTCAAGACACAACTGGCCTGATGACATGTCAGGAATTGGAATCAATGGCTGCGACTGTCATTTCTCCAATTGTTGATGGTGGTTATCAATCTGGATGTCACACAGCTTCTGTTTGGGATATAAAAGCGAGAGAAAATATTCCAAAGCTTATGAGCTTTATGAACAAGTTTGGAATGATCACGGCGCGTGATCCAGCAGACAAATATGCTCCACTAACAGACGTGATCCACAAAGTGTTGAATGATCTGACTGTTGATGATTGGGATATCATCATCGGTGGAGACAGTCACACACGTATGTCCAAAGGTGTGGCATTTGGTGCTGACTCTGGAACGGTTGCTCTTGCTCTCGCGACAGGTGAGGCGACAATGCCAATTCCTGAGTCCGTTAAAGTGACATTCAAAGGCACATTGAAAGATCACATGGATTTCCGTGATGTTGTGCACGCGACACAAGCGCAAATGCTTGCTCAATTTGGTGACAATGTGTTCCAAGGCCGAGTGATTGAAGTGCACATCGGAACATTGCTTTCCGACCAAGCTTTCACATTCACCGACTGGTCTGCTGAGATGAAAGCCAAAGCGTCTATCTGTATCTCAGAAAGTGACACGCTCGTTGAATCTCTTGAGATTGCAAAAAGCCGTATCCAAATCATGATTGACAAGGGTATGGACAATGAAGGCAAAGTTCTTCAAGGGCTGATTGATAAAGCTGATAAGCGTATTGCGGGCATTAAATCTGGTGCACAACCTCCGCTTAATCCAGATGACAACGCCAAATATTTTGCTGAGGTCGTGATTGATCTTGATGAAATCGTTGAGCCAATGATCGCCGACCCAGACGTCAATAATGAAGACGTATCTAAGCGCTATACACACGACACAATCCGTCCTATATCTTATTACGGCGGTACGAAGACAGTAGACCTTGGTTTCATTGGGTCATGTATGGTCCACAAAGGTGATATGAAAATACTTTCCGAAATGCTTCAAAACCTTGAGAAGCAAAATGGTAAAGTTGAATTCCAAGCACCATTGGTTGTCGCCCCGCCAACATATAATATTGTTGATGAGCTAAAAGCTGAAGGTGACTGGGATGTATTGAAGAAATACGCTGGTTTTGAATTTGACGACACAGCACCTAAAGCGGCAGCCCGTACAGAATACGAAAACATGCTTTATCTAGAGCGTCCAGGCTGTAACCTTTGTATGGGTAACCAAGAAAAAGCTGCCAAGGGTGACACTGTGATGGCGACATCTACACGTCTATTCCAAGGTCGCGTTGTGGAAGACACAGACAACAAAAAAGGTGAGTCATTGTTGGCTTCTACGCCGGTTGTTGTTCTTTCAACAATTCTTGGTCGCGTGCCAAATATGGAAGAATACAAAGCAGCTGTTGAAGGTATTAACCTGACAAGCTACGCACCACCATTGAATTAGTTTGGATGTTCAAATTTAAAGCATTGCTAGGCGCTATGATTTGGCTTCTACAATGACTTAGTTGATATCTAAACCGCGTTATCAAACTGCCTTTTCCATATTGGGAGAGGCAGTTTTTTTATGAAAATTTCTCTGTTTGGTTGGGGCGTATTTTCGTCTCATAGCTTTGTATTGGACGTATCCAACGTAAATTTCTCATACATCTGCATATTTGCCGATGTAATCTGCATTTTTCAATATTTAACTGCTTTGTTTCTAGGTGTAGTGAAGGTGAAAAGAGATAATAATTATTTGGAGGTCGATCGTGCGGGACATTCATCATTTCATCGGCGGAAAACCATTTGAAAGCCAATCAGGGCGGTTTTCTGATGTTTTTGACCCCAATACAGGTGATGTTCAAGCACGTGTCTCTTTGGCCTCCCAACAAGATGTGATGGTAGCTGTTGCAAGTGCTAAAGCTGCTTTTGAAGATTGGCCTTTAACAAATCCGCAGCGCCGAGCGCGCGTGATGTTTGAATTCAAAAGACTGCTTGAAAACAATATCACCGAATTAGCAGAACTTCTTTCTTGCGAGCATGGCAAAGTGATTGCGGATTCTAAAGGTGATATTCAGCGCGGCATTGATGTGGTGGAGTTTGCTTGTGGGATTCCGCATTTGCAAAAGGGTGAGTACACTCAAGATGCTGGCCCCGGCATTGATGTCTATTCAATGCGGCAGGCATTGGGTGTGACAGTTGGGATTACGCCGTTTAATTTTCCCGCAATGATACCATGCTGGATGGGGGCTGTGTCTATTGCGTGTGGCAATACGTTCATTCTTAAACCTTCAGAGAAAGATCCCTCTGTGCCTTTGCGTTTAGCTGAGCTTATGCTGGAGGCAGGCGCGCCAGAGGGTGTTTTCAATTGCGTGAATGGTGACAAACAGGCCGTTGATGCCTTGCTAACCCATGCTGAGGTCAAAGCGATATCTTTTGTAGGTTCATCTGATATTGCACAATATGTCTACGCAACTGGCACAGCGCACGGTAAGCGTGTTCAGGCTATGGGCGGCGCGAAAAACCACGGCATTATCATGCCTGATGCTGATATGGATCAGGTTGTTAAAGATATTGTGGGTGCAGCTTATGGTTCGGCTGGAGAGCGCTGCATGGCGTTGCCTGTTGCGGTGCCCGTCGGACAAAAAACGGCGGATGCATTCATAGAGCGCATGTTGGATGCGGCCAAAGAGCTGAGAGTTGGCGTTTCCACAGATTCCGAAGCTCATTTTGCACCGGTCGTCAGCGCTGCCCACAAGAATAAGATTGAGAGCTACATCCAGATGGGGGTGGATGAGGGCGCAGAGCTCAAGCTAGATGGCCGCGGTTTGAAGCTGCAAGGCCATGAGAATGGTTTCTTTATTGGACCATCTTTATTTGATCATGTGAAACCAGACATGCAGAGCTATAAAGAGGAAATTTTTGGCCCGGTATTGCAGATTGTTCGCGCTGAAACCTTAGAAGAAGCAACGGCACTTGCAACCAATCATCAATATGGAAATGGTGTTGCGATCTTTACGCGATCTGGCCGAATTGCACGTGATTTTGCGGCCAAAGTTCAGGTCGGCATGGTTGGCATAAATGTGCCAATTCCAGTGCCAGTTTCTTATCATTCATTTGGTGGATGGAAGCGTTCTGCATTCGGTGATGTCAATCAACATGGACCGGAGGGGGTGCGTTTTTGGACGAAAGTTAAAACGATTACGCAACGATGGCCGGAGGGTGACATAGCAGACCAAGCATTTATTATTCCGACCATGCAATAGGTGCATTTCAAGACTGAAAAGGGCTAAGGGTATGAGTTCATATGAATCGATTATTGTAGAAAAAAACAACCGCATTGCAGTTGTCACATTGAACCGCCCAGAAGCGCTGAATGCACTTAATGCTCAGATAATGAATGATATTGTTTCAGCGTTTGATGACATTGATAGAGACCCTGAAATTGTTGTTTCTATTCTAACGGGTGCCGGACGTGCTTTTGCAGCAGGCGCAGATATCAAAGAGATGAAAGATCAGTCTTTTTCCGATATGTTCCTTGCTGATTATTTTGCGGGTTGGGATAAGTTTGCGGCTTGTCGTAAGCCGGTTATTGCGGCGGTAAATGGGTTCGCGCTTGGTGGGGGCTGCGAGCTTGCTCTTATGTGCGATATGCTCATTGCTTCAGATAAAGCCAAATTTGGACAGCCTGAAATTAAGCTTGGTGTCACACCCGGAATGGGCGGGTCCATTCGCTTGACAAAAGCAATCGGTAAGGCGCGCGCGATGGATCTGGTTCTCACTGGCCGCATGATTGATGGTGCTGAAGCTGACAGAATAGGTATGTGTTCGCGCTTAGTTGAACATGACAAGCTTATGGATGAAGCCATGAGCGCAGCAACGGAAATCGCAAACTATTCTTTGCCATCAATACTTGCATCTAAAGAAATGGTTTCGCGTTCATTGGAATTATCCACAACAGAGGGTGTAAAATATGAACGCCGCTTGTTTATGGGGCTGTTTGGCACGTTAGACCAAAAAGAAGGCATGGCTGCTTTTGCTGAAAAACGAAAAGCGTCCTTCTTGGACCAATAGGAGAGACTTGCATGAGCCAATTGACTGAGGAGCAGGGGATGATCGGCGATATGGCCGCGCGTTTCACTGATGATGTTTTGCGGCCCAATGCAGCGAAATGGGATAGAGAACATTTCCTTGATAGAGATGTTTTCGTTCAACTTGGTGAACTTGGCTTTGGCGGCATATACACTCAAGAAGAGTTTGGTGGTTCAGCACTTAGTCGTTTGGATGCGGTGTTGATTTTTGAACAACTCTCAAAAGGGTGTATTTCACACGCAGCTTTTTTATCCATCCACAATATGGCAACGGCCATGATTGATAAATTTGGCGATGAAGCGCTTCGTGCAAAATATCTGCCTCAGCTCACAAAATGTGATTTGCTTGCATCTTATTGTTTGACTGAGCCAAATTCAGGATCAGATGCCGCCAGCCTGCAAACAAAGGCAGTTCAAAAGGGCGAAGACTATGTGCTGAATGGTTCAAAAGTTTTCATCTCAGGCGGTAATTTTTCAGATATTTATGTCGTCATGGCGCGCACTTCAGATGAGGGTGCGCGCGGAATTTCTACTTTTGTCGTTCCTAAAGATGCGCCGGGATTATCGTTTGGCAAAAACGAAGAAAAAATGGGATGGAGAGCGCAGCCCACTTGCATGGTGAATTTTGATGATTGTCGCATTCCAGCTTCCAATTTGGTCGGTGTAATCGGGGAGGGTTTTAAATATGCCATGGCGGGTCTGGATGGTGGACGATTAAATATTGCGTCTGCCTCCCTTGGCGGTGCGCAAGAAGCATTAGATCGCGCTATCGCTTATACCAAAGATCGCAAGCAATTTGGAAAATCAATATCGGATTTTCAGGCGACCCAATTTAAACTGGCCGATATGGATATAGACCTACGTGCTTGTCGCGCCATGCTTTATGAGGCTGCCCGCAAATTAGATGCAAATGCCCCCGACGCGACACCCGCGTGTGCAGCAGCAAAACGGTTCGTGACCGATAAAGGCTTTGATATCGCAAATGAAGCTCTGCAACTTCATGGCGGCTATGGGTATCTGAGTGAATATGAAATTGAGCGCATTGTCCGCGATTTGCGTGTTCATAAAATTCTGGAAGGCACCAATGAGGTGATGCGCATGATCGTATCGCGGAGCCTGCTTGCTTAACCAGAGTGATGATCAAACGATTTTGCCGTCGTTTGATGTTGTTTAGTTGGCATTTTCAAAGGAATTCAGACCATGAGCAAAATTGCATTTATTGGATTGGGCAATATGGGAAGCGGCATGTGCATGAATTTGGCGAAAGCCGGATTAGATGTACATGCTTTTGATTTGAATCCCGATGCGGTCGCTAAAGTGGTTTCTGCTGGAGTGACCTCGCACGAGAATGTGACTGCAGCCGCAAGAGATGCTGACATTGTCATCACAATGCTGCCGGCCGGTGCACATGTGCGTAGTGTATATCTGGGTGAAGCGGGTATTGCGGAATGTGTATCTGAAAATGCTTTGTTTATTGATTGCTCAACTATTTCCGTTGACGACGCACGATCTATTTCGGCTGATTTAAGCGTTAGAAACCTGAATATGGTTGATGCACCTGTTTCGGGTGGAACAGCGGCTGCCAATGCAGGAAGTTTGACCTTTATGGTTGGCGGGGAAGACAAGAATTTTGCCCGTGCCAAGGTTTATCTTGAAGCTATGGGCAAGAATATTTTCCATGCGGGTGGTATTGGAAATGGACAAGTTGCAAAGCTGGCCAATAATATGTTGCTTGGCGTTAGTATGATTGCCACATCAGAAGCTTTCAAATTGGCTGAGAAATTGGGCTTGGATGCGCAAACCTTCTTCGACATTTCTTCAAAAGCGTCTGGCCAGAATTGGTCAATGACATCCTATTGTCCTGCTCCAGGGCCAGTTCCTGCTGCACCTTCCAATAATGAATACAAGCCAGGCTTTGCAGTCGATATGATGCTCAAAGATTTACGTTTGGCTCAGAATGCGGCCAATAGCGTTGGGGCTAAAGTCACCTTTGGTAAAATGGCAGAAGAAACATACGCTAGATTATCTGAGAACGGATTGGGTGGCTTGGATTTTTCCAGTGTGATTGAGCAACTGAATTAGTCATTTATACAGTGTTGCTAACCTAACATGCTAAGACATTTTGAAATTAAGTGATTGCAATTCGCACTGATTTGAAGCTTGTCGGACTGGATTACCCAAATGCAGACCTCTGTCTTGCTTGATTTTGGGTGATACCGATTTGTTTTTGCTTCGACATCTAATAGGTAATTGACTGTTTTGAATAAGAAATTTTATGGATGCCTGTTGGGGGTGGTTATATCCCCTATGTTAAAAGTTGAAGCGCAAGAGTTGGAACGCGTTGATCCGGTAGTGGTGAGTGCTACTCATTTTCCAAGTTCAGCAATAGATGAACCTTTATCTATATCTTCGCTGAATATTGAAGCATTGAGCCTTCCAGAACATCCTGCGGAAATTTTTAATCAGGCAGCAGGTGTAAATATCCAGATTGGGTCAGGTCAGGAACATTTGACCTCAATACGTTCACCAGTTCTTACGGGCGGAGCAGGGGCCGGATCATTTTTATATTTGCAGGACAATGTGCCAATTCGTAGTGCTGGCTTTGCTAATGTGAATGGGTTGTTTGATACACAAATTCAATTTGCCGATAGAGTTGAAATTGTACGCGGTCCGGGCGATGTGGCCTATGGTTCAAATGCGGTACATGGGGCCATAAATGTCATTACGGTTGATCCACTTGCAGACAATCAAAATGAGCTAAATTTAAAAGCGGGAAGCTATAACAGGTATCAAGGTAATATTGTTCATGCCTATGAAGGTGAAGAGCAAAACCTAGTGCTCGGTTTGTTTGCGTCTTCAGATGGAGGATATCGAGAAGACTCCGGTGCTGATCAATCAAAACTATTGTTGTCACATGGCGTGGAGATTGGTGATTGGGCAGTTAGAACACGTTTAGCTTATCATCACTTAGAACAAGAAACGGCAGGATTTGTTGTCAGTGAAAATGCTTATAAGCAAGATGATTTAAGGCGTACCAACCCAAATCCGAATGCGTATCGAGATGTCGATACTTTGCAACTCTCCAGTCAATGGAACCGCGACATTGAAGCAGGTGAGGTGTCAATTACACCATATATTCTGTGGAATGATATGGATTTTAGAATGCACTTTCTTCCTTCTCAAGCGATAGAAGAGAACGGGCATTCTGCTATAGGGATTATGAGCGCGGTTCGCAGGGATTTGACAGCAGACACACAATTCTTTTGGAGTCTCGACGCAGAATATGCACGCGGTTCTTTGACTGAATCGCAAGAGAATGAAACTATATTTTCATATGTGCAGGGCCTACATTATAACTATATCGTTGATAGTTATATGATTTCACCCGCTGCGCGTTTGGAGCATGCAGTCACCGATAAATTGACACTGCAAGGCGGTTTTCGCCTGACGCATACAAAATATGTATATGAAAATCAGACATCTGGCGTACCAATAGGACGATTTATTCGACCCGATGACCGCGAAGATGTATTCAACGCGGTTACTGGAAAACTAGCAGCACGCTATAAAATATCAGACAGCCTTTTATCTTATTTTACTGTCTCACGCGGCGCGAGACCACCTCAAACCACTGATTTATATCGCTTGCAGCAAAACCAGATCGTAGGGCAAGGCAGTGTTGAGACCTTGGATATGGCCGAGCTGGGGCTGAAATATGCGTCTCCAACGTTTAGAGCATCACTGGCAGGTTTTGTGGGGTATAAGAAAAACTTCCTGTTTCGAGATGCAGATGGCTTTACTGTTGAAGATGGTGAAACAACTCATTCTGGATTTGAGTTTGATTTTGCTTGGAAATTTACTCCCCAATGGACAATCTCAACCAGTGGGAATTGGGCGGAACATAAATATGCCTTTGACCGGGATGTCGGCAATGACACAGAGGATATCTTTGACGGTAATGATGTCGATACTGCACCAAATTCTTCCTTGTTTGTGAGTTTGGAGTGGGAACCTATTAAGGTGATCTCGACCAATCTTCAATTCATCCATGAAGGAGATTATTATACGGATGCATCCAACCAGCACAAATATGACGGTCATGACTTGGTTGATTGGAAAGTAAAATGGCGGTTGTCAAATGCGTCGCAGCTTCAGTTTGAAGTCAAAAATATATTCGATGAGCGTTATGCGTCTCGAGCCGACTTTGCGTTTGGCAATGAAAGATATTTCCCAGGGGAACAACGCAGCGCCTATTTGAGTTGGAATGTACAATATTGACTTAGTCGTTGATAGAAAAAAATAGGTATTTGCTATTCGACCAAAAAAGGTTGCTGCATTTTGTCTGTAGCAACCTTTTGTTTTTATTGAAGGTTTATTTTATATCTTCTGGTAATAGAGATTCTGGAATGTTTTGATAGCAAACGGGGCGTAGGAAGCGTCGAATAGCCATTGTGCCTACACTCGTTGCTCCAAAATTTGTGGACGCAGGATATGGTCCACCGTGAACCATGGTGTCACAAACTTCCACGCCTGTAGGAAAGCCATTGGCCAAAATTCTACCGGCTTTGCGTTCCAATATTGGTAGTAGTTCGCTTGCAGCTTGTGAGTCTTCGGCATCCAGCTGGATCGTACAAGTGAGTTGCCCTTTGAGCTGTTTCGCAATTTTCAATTTATCATCTAGTCCAGATGCACGAATAATGATGGCAAATGGCCCGAAGACTTCTTCACTCAGTAAGTCATTTTCAAGCCAGTTTTTTGTATCAGTTACAAAGAGGTGGGGAGAACATTGGCGGTCTGTGCTGGTGTTTGGGAGCACTTCAGTTGCGATTTGGGATGCTAGTACATTCTGACCGCCATTTCGAAAAGCGGCTGCTATCCCATTGGTTAGCATGGTTTGGGGAGCTATCGCATTCAAAGCGTCTCTTGCTGTTTCTATGAATGTGTCGCCTTGCTTGTCATCATTTATGATGATGATACCGGGATTTGTACAAAATTGCCCAGCTCCCATTGTCAGAGAGGCTGCCCAATTTTTAGCGATTTCTATTCCTCTAGAGGCCAAAGCTCCGTCTAATACGAAAACAGGATTGATAGACCCTAGTTCCCCAAAGAATGGAATTGGTTCTGGGCGTGCAGCGCACAGGTCAAACAAAGCGCGGCCACCCCGTAGAGAACCGGTAAAACCGACAGCTTTGATGCATGGGTGTTCAACCAATGCTTTGCCGACGACAGGACCGTCTCCATGTATTTGACCAAATACACCGGGGTGTAAGTCACATGCTATACGTGCTGCATTTATGGCTTGTGCAATTATGTCAGAAACACCTGGGTGTGCTTGATGCGCTTTTACGACGACAGGACAACCTGCCGCCAAAGCTGCCGCAGTATCACCGCCCGCAGTGGAAAAAGCCAAGGGAAAGTTGGAGGCACCAAAAACAGCTACAGGGCCGATAGGGCGCTGCATCAACCTCATATCAGGCCGTGGAGCAGGTGCGCGATCTGGAAGAGCTTCATCATAGCGGCAATCTAAATATTCGGCTTTTAAAATATGCTCGGCAAACAAACGTAATTGCCCTGTTGTTCGTCCACGTTCTCCTTCCAAGCGGGCTTTGGGAAGGCCAGTTTCTTTAACCCCTTGCAAGCTTAGAGCTTCTCCGCGTTTTTCGATTTCTTCAGCTATTTTAACGAGAAACTCGGCGCGTTTGGAGCGATCAGAATAACCAAAAGACCAAAAAGCTTCTTCAGCAGCTTCACAAGCCAAATGCATTTGTTCAGCTGTTCCTAAGGGGAATCTGTCAGCTGTTCCTTCAACAGGACTATTTTCAAAGAAATCCTGTCCATCTACCCATTCGCCAGCGATAAGGTGTTTTTGTTGTAGCATTGTATTTTCCTAAATCAGATTTCTTTTTGCGAGGTTTCGCATGAGTTGTCTGGTGCCGAAGGTCCATTCTGGACATTGTGTACTGAGGCGGACGGTATTTTTCAGGCAGCCTAGTTCTGGCGCAGAAATTTCAACAATGTCACCCAGTTTGTGAGTGAAGCCTTCGCCTGGTGTGTCTCTATCTTGTGTGGGAGCGAAAAGGGTACCAAGGAAGAGAACCAAGCCATCTGGATATTGGTGATGGCGACCAATGGTTTGGGAAACAAGGTCAGTTGGATCGCGGCTTATTTCTTTCATGGAGGAATACCCTGTCATGACGAAACCATCTTCTCCAGTGACTTTGAGCTCTAATTCTGCATTTCGCACTGTGTCGAGTGTAAAAGACTGATCGAACAATCTTATCATAGGGCCGATTGCACATGAGGCGTTGTTGTCTTTGGCTTTGGAAAGTAGCAGGGCTGAACGCCCCTCAATATCGCGTAAATTGACATCATTCCCTAAAGTCGCTCCTACAATGTCTCCAGTCGAAGATACGATCAAAACGACTTCAGGTTCGGGATTATTCCAGTTGGATGCTGGATGTAGGCCAACATCTGCATTGGGACCAACGGATGATAGGGTTTGGGCTTTGGAAAATACTTCGGCATCGGGTCCTATACCAACTTCCAGATATTGGCTCCACAACCCTTCTTCAATGAGAATGTGTTTGACGCGATCAGCTTCTTGAGAGCCAGCTTGAATATCTTTAAGGCTATTGCCGATGAGCTTGCCTATGCGTTCACGAATGGCATTGGCTTCTTGCGCATTTCCTGCAGCGCGTTCTTCTATCACGCGTTCGACCATAGAATTAGCAAATGTGACCCCACACGCTTTGACTGCCTGTAAATCTAGTGGTGCAAGAAAATGTGGCCGTGAAAAATCGCTAACCTTATTTTGAGCGATGTCTTCTAAGGTGCCAATATTCTCTCCCTCGGCATGTTCAACGTAATGAGCAGGGTCATCCATCTCGCATATGTCGCGTATGAGCGGGTAGGTTTTGTTGGTAATATCGACCACATTATTGTCGCGAATGGTAACAATAGATGGTCCCTCAAACTCTGGTCTCCAGACGCGACCCAGAAAAATTCCTTCTTTTGGTAATTGCATCTAATTTCCTTTCGCGGGGTGAGGGGCGGTGTTTTGTGTAGGGTTTAAATCTTTATGGAAAACATAAAGCTCTTCTAGGTTCTTCAAGATAGACGAGCTTGGGAGTTGAGCTTGGAGATTTGCTCTCAATAGTTGTGAGGCTTCGCTTTGAAATTGAATGTAGCCGTTAAATCGCGGACGAACATAAGCCGTATCAATCGTGTCCAATGTGTTTTTGTAAAAATCACCAGAGGCCTGATTTATTGAGTCATCTTTCCACGCAGAGCGTAAGCTCGGCTGACCATTATTTTCTGGTATTAATGTGTGCTGGGACACACCATTGAGCATGTCTATAAGGTGTTTGATCAGCTGAGGGGATGGGGTGCAATTGGCTGAAAGGGCTATACCTGTTCCACCAATAGTTGAGCCACGAAAACCGCTGGGCCCTTTGGGAGCATTCAGAAATGATAACCGTTCGCGTGCATCGAGTTGGGCGTAATTGACGTAGCCATACACTAACGGGCAGTAAATAACATCATCATGGTTCGTCATGTATTCCAATAACCCAATCGGGTTCAATTGGCGTGTCGCTTCAGGCTGATATTTATCTAGTTTTGCTAGAAGGTCTAGAACCGATATAGCTCCGTTGCGGTCTTGAACCATTTGAGCGGGGTGAAGGCCAAACCCGATGTCAAAAGCAGCACAAATAGATAAGAATGACAGAAAAGCATGTGGCCCAGCCCAAGACAGAGCAACTCTTCCATCTGTTTGGGCTAAGGTTAATACATCTTCCCAAGTGTCAGGTGCATTCATGAGCAAATGAGGCTTTTGGACAGCAACCTGAGTAGCTGCATCTAAAGGCAAAGCCCAAAGTTGATCATTCATGACATAGCTTGGTAGGCTTGGGCCGACAGTTTTCTCATCAAGAGATTGTTGTTGCTCTGGCGTTAAAAAATTGTCCCAAGGCTGCAAACAATTGTGGGCGCATGCTTCACCAAGATGTGGATGGTCGATGATCAAAATATCATAGGCTTCGCATAATTTCGCGATGGGCGCGCTTTCAAATCCTTCCAATGATTGAACATCCCATTGCAATTCAAACTCATCTCTTTCTCGAGAGATGAGTTTGGCAAACGCGATTAGTGCATCTTTGCCGCGTGGATGATCCCAAGTTAGACCTTTAAACGATTTCACGCGAGATCCTCTCCAACATGAACAGCTTGCTTTTCGATCAGCTCGGAGATTTTTTCATCATCAAGGCCTAGTTCTTTCAATACCTCAATCGTGTGTTGACCATTTATGGGGGCACCATAACGGATTTCACTCGGCGTTTTTGAGAACTTTATAGGAAAGCCTGGTGTTGTGACTTCGCCTTCTGTTGGGTGGTTATAAGATATAAAAGTGCCGTTGTGTTTGATCTGAGGATCATTTATCAGCTGCTCGTAATTGTAGACTGGGCCAGCCCACATTCCGGCTTCATCAAATATTTTTAGCCATTCATCTGATGTTTTGGATAATAATGCCTTACGTGTGATTGCAAATATTTCGTCTCGATGTGAGAAGCCGTGCGTTTCACTATTCATTTTTGCAAGTACTTCACTGCCTAGAATTACACCCAATTTGTCCAAGGGGGCGAAGGCCAATGTGATGTAGCTGTCAGACGTCTGAAATACACCATAAGGTGCGCGCATATAAACATGTGCATGTGCTTCTTTTGTGCGTTCAGGTTTCACTTTTCCTTTTGTGAAAACAGATAATTCCTGCATTTGGATAGTAGTGATGGCATCAAGCATATTGATGCTTACCTTTTGCCCCTCTCCAGTACGTTCGCGGTGAAAGAGGGCCGCTAGCGCTCCTTCAAATGCTGAGTATGCTGTAATTGCATCCACAAGATATTGACCCGCTGGTCGTGGTGGACCATCGCCTTCGCCTGTTGCCATCATTGCACCAGACATGCCCTGAAGGAGAAGATCTTGCCCTGGGCGTTTAACTGATGGGCCTGTTTCGCCGTATCCCGACATGGAAACGTAGACTAGTTTGGGATTAATTGCAGATAATGTTTCATAGTCTACGCCAAGACGTGTCGCGACACCTGCTCGGTAGTTTTGGATGAATACATCAGCTGTTTTGACCGCTTCCAGCAGCACTGCTTTTCCATCGGGAGATTTCAGGTCGACCGACAGAGAGCGTTTATTTCTGTTTAGCGACAAAAATGAAACGTTGATTTTGTTGCCGGTCGCGCCGCCAGCAGCGGTGTGCCTTTGCCATTCACCACTTGTCGGCTCAATTTTGATGACATCGGCACCAAGATCTGCAAGGCGTTGAGCGGCGAGGGGACCTGCCATTGCGATTGAACAATCGAGGACTCGAATTCCTTTAAGGATGCTCATTTGGGTTACTTTCACTTGCGTTGATATTTAGCGGCGCTTGAAGTTTGAGGTGCGTTTTTCTGCAAAAGCAGCACGGCCTTCTTTGGCGTCTTCTGTTGCAAAGGCGACAGCTTGAAGATCAAGCTCATATTGCATCGCTTGATCATCTGGCATGTTGCCTGCTGCGGCTAGATTTAGCTTTGCGTGTTCTGCTGCTATAGGCGCGCGCAATGCGATTGTTGCTGCAATTTCTTTTGCTCTCGCAAGCAATGTTTCCTGTGTACAGATTTCTGAGATTAGACCCCATTGCAACGCTGTTTCCGCATCTATTGGATCACCTGTCATGAGCATGAGGGCAGCATTGGAGTATCCTGCGCTGCGAGATAGGTGAACTGACATTCCGCCACCTCCAATCCAGCCGAGTTTAATTTCGGGAGCGCCTAGCTTTGCATTTTCACTTGCAATACGAATATCCGCGCCCATGGCCATTTCTAGGCCGCCACCTAGAGCGTAACCATTGATTGCACAGATAACCGGACAACGGATACGGCGGATGTATGCGCAATAATCCTCCCGATTTCTGATGCCCCAGACTGTGTCAAATTCATCTAATTGCTTTACATCAGTTCCTGCGCAGAATGCTTTTTCTCCCGCGCCTGTGAAAATAACAGCTCGAACATCATTTGAATTACAAACGGCGACGGCGTCCTCCATTTCTCTCGCCATTTCCCTTGAAATAGCATTTAATTTTTGGGGGCGGTTGAGCGTTATCGTCCCGATTTGGCCATCTAAATTAAAATCAATTGATCCACTCATTGCATCACCCATCCACCGTCAACTGAAATAGATTGGCCAGATATAAATCCAGCTCCGTCAGAAGCTAAAAAAAGAATTGTTGCGACAATATCTTCGGGTTTGCCGCGACGTTTTATGCTCTGATGGTCCAGCACGAAGCGTTGATATCCTTCAGGGTCTGGGTGAATTTTCTCAGCGTCTGTTGGAAATGCGCCGGGAGAGATAGCGTTGGCCGTGATGCCCCATTTCCCAAATTCGCGTGCCCAAGCGCGCGTTAGTCCCATCAACGCTCCCTTTGATTGAACGTAAGGAGTCAGGTTTTCCCAGCCTCCTGAAAGTGTGATTGAAGTAATGTTGATAATGCGACCCCATTCTTGAGCGCGCATGCCTTCTAGGGCGGCCTTGGTGCATATCAATGCAGCCTCGACATTCACGCAATGAATGTGGCGCTGTTCCTCTAATGTGAACTCTTCAAAAGGCTTAGATGGGTAAATTGCTGCATTGTTGATGACGATATCAATTGGAGCGATAGATATTATGTCATCCAGAAAACTTTGAAGAGCAGGCGTATCAGATAAGTCAATTGCAGCGAGGGTTAATTTTTCAGAGAGGTGAACAGGTATTTGTGAACGCAATTGCTCATTTTTCAATTGATCACGATCAATTGCGATGACTTCTGCACCGTTTTCCAAGAGTGCAATCGTTGTATCTATTCCAAGACCGCCAGAAGCACCTGTATATAACACTTTGCGTCCAGTCAGTTGTTTTGAAGACTTATTCGTATAGATGTTCGTCAATTTCTGCCTCCGATTTGTACAAAATTATTGGATAGGGGAGGGAAATCTTCTGTGGGCTGCTGGGCGATAGCTTTTATTTTTGATTCTGAATTCGCTATAGCTTGTTTGCTGTTAAGTATCTCAAATTCAGTATTGTAAGATTTTGACTCGCCATGATTTAGCCAGATCATTTCATTTCGATCACGTGCCGCTTGGTTGCCTAAAACATGATGCGTTGAGGGCTCTATACCGAATGCATATTGTCCAGCTTGGTAGTTTTGCCATTCATAAAGACAAGGAAATTGATCCTTGCGCGTCGTGACTTGTAATCCAATGTTTAGGCGATCATTGACGATTGCGACGGGTACTTTACCGCTTTGATCTGATGCCAATTCATGTTGCCAGACTTGTTCATGAAAATTCATCTGCGGTGCGGGGGCTGTTCGATATCCTGTTTTTTGTGCAGTGTATTCTTCTTCATGTGCCGCCCACACCACATCTTTGATTGGGGCGAGATAGCGTGAACCTTCTTCCAGTACGGGATGGCCAACATTGATATGATAGCAATACATGTGTGGTGTTTTGTAGAAACCGCGGTTGATGACTTCATCATTTAATCGAATGATATCTGTACCGACTTCTATTTCTATATGGCGGTGTAGCTCTAAGTGTTCGCCGAAAACTGCGCCTTGGTTGATGATACCTTTGGCCCATAGGTAGCAGCGGTCTCCTTCCCAACGTTCACCATAGCCAGTTAGCCGTGCCGGAATGGTTCCGACGCGGCCATGTAAAGAATGGTTTGATTGTTGACGAGGATTATAATTGTAATTTTCAGCTGATACCGAATTCATAAAAAGCGTGTGGTCCAACCCGCACGTTACCATGAGTCCAGAAAAAGAACGCAGCCAACCAAGGCCACCTTCACCTTCATATTCGTGAAGTGCAGGGTTGCGAAATCCAGATGGTGAATTCCAACCTATTGCGCGCCCATTGTGTTCGCAATCACCTAGGTCCATTGCTCGGTCAATTAGGACAGTGAACCGTAGTCCTGTGCCTGAACGAAATTCCAGTATTCTAATGCCGCGTTCAAGTCCGTCAGATAATTCCATCTGGCGAACGCCGGCGACATGGCGGATGTCACCACTAAGAGATTCTATGTCTCTACGGCTGAAATCTTTCCCGTATAATTTAACCATGATTATCCAGCTCAGTATTTTAAATTAAACGCCTTGAGAGCGGTTCGAAAACGCATATCTATTTGTGACGATGATCCACGATATTTGAGATGATTTTGATGTGAAATTGATCTGTCTACAAACGTCATTTTACATCATTTTACATCAAAAAAGATGGTTTATTATCCTGATACGGGGGTATTGTTCCGTTGGAGTAGGATGGACATGAATCTTTATGATGGATATGGTTTGCACATCAAAAAGCATCATATGGATTCCGTCATGAGAACGACTATCTCTCAAATAGCAGTAGAATCAGGTGTATCTGTCGCGACGGTGGATCGCGTGCTTAATCATCGGCGTGGTGTAAGTCAGAGAACACATGATACTGTTATGAAAATTGCTCAGAGACTTGGATATTTTGGACCGATTTCGGGTGTTGGAGGCGCTCGGGTCAAGATGGATTTTATACTACCTAAGGGAGCAAATAGCTTCATGCGCAGCCTCAGCCGGCAATTGGTTGATGTGCAAGGAAGTCGAGTTGATTGTGAAATTACAGTGCATCAAATAGATGTTTATGACTTGCCCGGGCTCTCACAATTACTACTCGACATGAGGGGGCGGACGGATGCTGTTGGACTTGTCGCGCTTGATCGTCCGGAGATACGCGAGTCTGTAAATACGCTTGCCAATACGGGTGTGAAGATAGCGACGTTGTTAACGGACATACATGGAATTCGCAAAGTTGGCTATGTCGGTATTGATAACCGAGCTGCTGGACGGCTTGCTGGACATTTGCTTGGAAAATTTCTTTGGAAACAACAAAAACATAATGTCGTGTTGTTTGCGGGTTCCATGGCATATCGAGGGCATGAAGAACGAGAAATGGGCTTTCGTTCAATACTGACCGAAGAATATCCAAATATTACGCTTAGCTGCACAGCTGAAGTCGGGGATGACCGAGACCTTGCATATGAAAAAACGATTTCTTTGTTTAAAGAAAGTCAAATTGCCGGGATTTATAGTAGTGGAGCTGGAAATCAGGGAATTGGCCGAGCTTTGCAGGAGCTGGGAAGGCAAAACGATGTGATTTTCATTGGACACGACCTTACAGAGGCTAGCCGTTTGATGCTCATCAATCGTACGTTGGATGCGGTGATTGATCAAAATGCAAAAGTGCAGGCAAGGGAAGTCGTCAAAATGCTGAAATCTGCTGTTTCTGAAATCGCTGAAGCAGAGTTTTTACCGAGTATTCAAGTTATATTTAGAGAAAATATTCCAAACGAATAACTGTATTCTATAATATCAATCGATAAAGAGCCAACTGACGACTTTGAGCATTTTGAAGAGGTGGGAGGGGCGCTCTCGGTCGTCAGTTAGTTCAAGTTAAACTTTTTGGTGCTTAAAAGTTAGCTCGCACACCAACCATAAAACGACGTCCTGTTGTACGGTATTCTTTTGTACGATCAGGTGTTGTTGAATAGATGAATTCGTTCTCATCTGTTAGGTTCAGAGCATCCACAGACACAGTGAAATTATCTGTCACAGCGAATGAGAAACTGCCGTCCAATTGTTGATATTCGTCAAAATACTCTGGGTCTCCATTCCGACCAAATGCGACCTGAAGGAATGGGTCACGATATGTATAGGCTAAACGGGCTTGAACCGGTCCTTTTTCATAGAAACCGACAAGTGAGTATGAGTTTTCTGACAATCCTTCCAAGCCATAGCTAACGCCAGTCAATTCATTCTCATAATTGGCGTCGCTGCTAACATATGTATAGCTAGCTTCTGCCCCTAAACCATCAAATGGAGAAGGTAGATTGTCAAACGCCTGACGGTATCCGATTTCAAGCCCTTTAACGACAGCACCTTCACCATTTGCAGGCTCTGTGACTTGGAAAGTTACTTGATCGACCATTTCTGGTGTTGTTGTTGATGTAACAAAGGAATCTACGTTTTTATAGAAGCCTGTAAGAGACAACAGACCAAGTTCATTGAAATACCATTCTAATCCCAGCTCCATTTGTGATGCACGGAAAGGAAGAAGGTCAGGGTTGCCGCGAGAAATAGCTTCATTTCCAGGGTTACTCAAAATGGTCTGTGCGGGTGATAGATCATCTAGAGTGGGGCGCGTCATCACACGAGATGTCGCAAATCTGGCAACAAGTTGGTCAGTAAGGTCTAATCTAGCATTCAGAGAAGGAAGAATATCGAAATAGTCGCCTTCAAAGCTGATTGGCACAACATCACTGAGTACGATAATGTTTTGACCTAGTCCATTTGGCTGAGCGCTCAAAATTGTCTGAGCTGCACCACTGGAAGAAAATTCTGTCGCTTCCATTCGTAGGCCGGTATTTAGTGCAAAAGGCATTCCTGCTAGTTCAGTATCGTAGTCGAACATGATGTAGCCAAGTAGAACATCTTCTTCTACAGCTGAACTTGCTTCTGGTTGATACACAGGGTCTGCATAACCGTCAGTTTCCATCCAATCCACGTAGGGGCCGTCATATGCGCGCATGGCTTCAGTGAGCTCACGTTCATCATATTGGATCCACTCTCGGACAACGTTTCCGCCTTCACCTTCAAACCAATTCATGTTGGTCGGCGTAAATAGGCTTGAAGGGAATGTGTAGACTTCACCACCACAAAACGCACATTGAACATCAGGTGTCTGTCCATATGTATCGCGAGTTTTTTCGCGGTTTTGCATGGCTATACCGGCAGATGCGACAACGCCTTCGCCAGAATCCCATTTTCCATCTAAACGGAACTCTAATGTTTGGTCTTCACGGTTTTCAGATCCAATAGCGACGTAGTGAGCAGCGACATTGTCTACATCAGTTGGAGCATTGGGGTAGTTGGGGCTGGAATAATTGAAATCGTAGATTTTGTTTCCGTTGCGACGATCATATTCTAGCGTCATATCTGTACGACGAATGGTCGTGAAATAGCCTTCGCTATCAAGTTTTGCTTTAGAGTAGGATGCATCGAAGCTAAGTTCGAAGCTATCTGATTGCCATTCTGCATTATAGCCGACCATAACGGTTTCAGCAGGGCGCTCACCTAGTTCTAGGATTTGATCGACAAATCCACCTTCAATACGCTGATAAACAGCTGCGTTGTTTTCAACGACTTGCTCGACCAAAGTACCGCCACTAAAGTCAAAAGCCACACCAATTTGGTCCGTTGTTTGATCTAGCTTGGTGTACAATGTATCGAATGTCATTGTCAGGTTTTCGACCGGACGGTATTGTAAGACACCGCTCAATCCCAAACGAGAATCTTCTCTTAGAACGAAGAAGGGTGACAAGTTTGACGGGGTATCAACGTTTTCAAATTCAGCGACGTTTGGCCCTAGGCGTCCATCAAAATAACCGCCAGCAGTGCTGCTTCTTGGTGTGTGTCCTGCACCGATGGTAAACGCATCCGACCGAATGTCGCGTTCAACAAAGGAAGCAGCAAGTGCAACACCAAGTGTTTTGGCTTCATTGTGATAACTAAACAGGCCTGAAAGTGAGGGTGAATTGCTTTCAGCTAATTCATTGTATGTGCTGCGCACATTGACGACAGCTTTAAATGGGTCTTGATCAAGGGGGCGCATAGTTGAAATATCAACGGATGCACCAATGCTTGCGCCGTTTATGGCTGCTGTAGGGCTTTTATATACAGAAGCGCCGGAAATGAGCTCAGATGGCAAAACATCAAAACTGAAAGCACGGCCGACATTATCAGTAGCAATGGTTCTGCCATTGATTGTGACGGCGTTGAAATCAGGCCCTAAACCACGAACAGAAATGAATTGTCCATCTCCACGGTTTCTTTCAATCGTTACGCCGGGAACACGTTGGAGAGATTCTGCAACGTTTTGATCTGGTAATTTTCCCAAATCTTCCATTGCAACAGCTTCAACCGAGTTTACTGAGTTTCTTTTTATTTCAGTTGCGCGCTCAAGTGATCCTCTGATCCCGGTGACAATGATAGTGTCCAGAACAGCTCTATCGTCAGTGGTTTGATCAATTGTTGCTTCTTCGGTTGCGACAACCTCTTGAGCTAATGCGCCGTTAGCGCCCCCGATTAATAGAGCTAAAACAAGGTTGCTTGCCCCAAATGTTAATTTGCTTTTTATGAGTTTCATTTTTTCCTCCCGTTGAGACTCTACGGTCTTCTGATATTTCAGATGTGTTTTTTGACATATCTTAAAACAAATAACAAGTGCAATATCTAATTATTGATATATTTAGAAAGCTGTTGGCAAAAGTTGTCAATATTTTCAACGAGGACTTTAATATGGTCGACTACCAAGAATAGAATATTGGATGAATCAATGGTTTCTGGAACAGATTGCATGGCAGCGAGAGCATTACTGTATTGAGTGCAGCGTTTGCTTCGAACGCGGGCAAAACATTGCAAATGTATGTAGGCATTACGTTTGAATATCGGGCGAAATATAGTTGTTTGGGTGAAAGAGTATTTCTAGTGGACTGATATGTAATCCAGTATGAAGTTTTATTGTCGCTATTCTAAAGCTCTATGCCAAGGTCATAGATTTTGTTTGCGTTTTCTGCGAATAATTTAGATCGATCAGTTTCTGAGAAGTTTTTTGTAAGAAGATCGTATGCTTTGTAGTGGCGGTCAAAACTGTCAAATAGTTTGTCTGTTGGAAAATTACTTGAGAACATTGTGCGAGATGTTCCAAAAATGTCTATTGCCTCCAGTACATAGTCTCGTATTTGATCTATTGTCCAAGGGTTCCATAAAAAACCCAATCCGGCGATTTTTAGAGAAACATGCGGAAGATCAGCCAGTGCTCTCATACCTTCGCGCCATACGTCTTTCCAGTTCGCGTCGGAGGGAATACCAAGCCCCGTATGATTAATAATTACCGGTATATCGGGGTGGTGTTTGAATAGTTGAGACAAATGCATAAATTGTGAAGGGTATGCATGTAAGTCAAAGCGTAAATTGTATTTGGATAGATGTGAAAAGCCAGCCTTCCAAGCTTCGGATGTTGTAATATCATTTGGGACGGTGCTAATTTTAGGATTAGAATGCCAGTGTATGACTTGTCTGATACCCTTCACATTTTTGCGTTCTGCATGCGCTGCGAGAAGGGGTTCTATATTAGGAGCATTTAGGGAAGCGGCGGCGACAATGCCTCTGACGATCTCTCCGTTATTTGCTAATTCTTGCAGCCAATCGGTTTCCGCCAAAGCATCACTGGCACCGGCCTCAATATGGACTGTTCCGCGTACATCCCATCCAGCGGCGTCACGTTGATAGTCGTCAATTAGATATGTCTTAGCAATCAATGAGAGGCTGCCAATTGCAGCCTCTTCATCAAAAGGAGGAAGGAGCCAAGGATATGTAAGTTTGTCCAAATCCCATAAATGCATATGTGGATCTATAATGGGAAATTGGGACATATCAGTTCTTCCTATGTGTCGTTTGTTTTTACTTCCAAGCTACGAACTCTTGCCGCTGCTCACCTAATCTTTCGATTCCAAGTGTCACAACATCTCCGGCTTTTAGGTACCAAGGCTCGGGTTTTTGCCCTAGCCCAACACCAGGAGGTGTTCCTGTTGTAATGATGTCGCCGGGTAGCAAAGTCATTAACCCGCTTAGGTATGATACGATTTCAGCTACATTAAAAATCATTGTGTTTGTGCTGCCGTTTTGGAGGCGTTTGCCATTTACATCCAGCCACATAGTCAGGTTTTGCGGGTCTCCAACTTCATCTGCTGTGACAAGCCAGGGGCCAATTGGACCAAAAGTGGGGAAGCCTTTTCCTTTATCCCAGGTATCGCCGCGTTCCGTTTGCCAGTGACGTTCTGATACGTCGTTAATGACGCAATAACCGGCAACATGATCTAACGCATTTTCCTTAGAAACGTAGGAAGCTTGTTCTCCAATAACGACTCCCAATTCAACTTCCCAGTCGGTCTTTGTTGAATTGCGCGGAATTGTAACTGGGTCATTCGGGCCTTGAATGCAGCTCACCCATTTATTGAAGACTACCGGTTCAGCGGGAATAGGAAGATTAGATTCCGCAGCATGATCAGCATAGTTCAGCCCGATAGCTACAAACTGGCGAGTGCCACTGACTGGGACCCCATATCGAGGACTACCTTCAATCAATGGAAGAGACTCTAAGTCTAATGCGGCTATCTTTTCCAATGACTTTTTATTAAGCGCACTTGGCTCAATATCTGATAAATGGGATGATAAATCACGCAATTTTCCAGCATTGTCCACGATGGCTGGAATTTCTTGACCTGATGGACCTACGCGGCACAATTTCATATCGAATCCTTTTATTTGGGTCGCTAAACTGACTGCAAAACCAGATTAGCTTATTGCATGAGCAAAAACATTGTCGCCTTGAAAGATTATTAAGACTAATTGATATCTCAAAACGTCTAACTAATATTTGTAATTACGTCAATTGTCTGTAAGATGCTTACTCTATTTGAGGGCTCTAATTAATGAAATAGCGATCGAAAATGTTGAAAGATATGAAAATATCCATTGTGACCGCGCGCAAAACAATGATGAATCGTTAAAGATGACGTAATGTCAGAGGAGAAAAAATATGCAGAATAAGCCACGTCTTTTAGTGACGCGCCGCTTACCAGAGACTGTTGAAGCGCTATTTCAAATTCAATATGACGTTGACCTTAATGAAATGGATCGTCCGTTGACTGCTGATGAGTTGCGGCAGGCTATGACTGAATATGATGCTATTTGTCCGACAATTACGGATAAATTAGGGGCGGACGTTATAGAAGTTCCTGGTTGTCGGGTTTCAATTTTAGCGAATTTTGGGGCGGGCGTGGATCATATTGATCTGGAAGCTGCTAAGCGTGCCGGTATTGCTGTAACGAATACTCCTGACGTGCTTTCTGAGGCAACAGCTGACCTTGCTTTGCTTTTGATGCTGATGGCCTCGCGGCGTGCTGGAGAAGGGGAGCGGGAGCTACGCGCTGGAAAATGGACAGGTTGGCGTCCATCACACATGGTAGGGCAAAGTTTAGCAGGAAAAAAACTTGGTATCGTCGGGTTTGGCCGTATTGGGCGAGCGACTGCTCAACGTGCACGTGATGGTGTGGGTATGAAAATAGCGTACTATAGCCGACGTGAAGCCGAGGATGCCGGTGACGCGCAATACTTTCCTACATTAAAGGCGCTTGCGGCAGATGTGGATGTTCTATCTCTCCATATCCCTGGTGGTGCAGATACACGGCATATAATCAATGCTGAAATTTTGAGCGTTATGAAATCGACATCGATCATTGTGAATACGGCTAGAGGCAGTTCCATTGATGAGAAGGCTCTGGCTAAAGCCTTAAGTTCAGGGAAAATAGCGGCGGCTGGTTTGGATGTGTATGAGCAAGAACCTGCTGTGCATTCAGAGCTTTTAGCATGCGAAAATGCTGTTTTGTTACCACATTTGGGGAGTGCAACCATTGAAACGCGGACGGCGATGGGGATGTGTTCTGCGGCAAATTTGGAAGCTTTCTTTGCTGGGAAAGTACCTAAAGACAAGGTGATATAGGATTATCGATAAATGTTATTGATATATCTATTGTTAAAATAGATATATCAATTTAGTGTAGGAGGAAAATATAATTTAGGGAGGAAGAGATATGAAACGAATTTTCATTTACACACTTATGTCGTGTTTTATCTCTGGAGGAGCTGCATTTGCGCAACAGCCGTGGGATCTGCAAGAAGCAAAACCACCTGTTGTCATTCGTGTCTCACCAGATGGAAATGATGCCAATTCTGGTGCATCGGACGCGCCTTTTGCGTCTCTTGTGCGTGCCCAACAAGAGGTGCGTCGTCATAATCGCACTCATAATGTCGTGGTTGAGCTTGCAGATGGCGTATATCAGCTAGATGAGTCGCTTCAGTTTCGGCCGCAGGACGGTGGACAGGACGGGTATACTGTAACCTGGCGCGGCCAAGAGGGGACAAATCCTGTTATCTCCGGCGCAATGAGCGTATCTGAATGGTCCTTATATGATGAAGCCCTCAACATTTATGTGGCCGATACTCCCAAAGGGCTGAATTCGCGTCAGTTGTGGATCAACAATCAAATGGGACAGAGAGGAAGTGTTCAAATAGAGCGCGAAAATGTTTCTTTTGATGAAAGTGGGCTTACATTATCCGGTGAAGCTACGGATATTTTAAAGCGCGTTGAAGACGCTAAATATCTGGAAATAAACGGTATTCAACTTTTCACAAACCGTGTCTCACCAGTGGCTGATGTTGAGGGCAACCGATTGGTCATGCAGCAACCGGCGTGGAAGAATAATATTTGGGGGTATGACACGATTCCATATCCGCCTTATTTTGATGAAAACAACATCAATGCCAGTATTTTCCTGACCAATGCGCTCGCTTTTGTTGATGATCCGGGGGAGTGGTTCATAGACCCTGAAGCTGGCAAGCTTTACGTTATACCGCCGAATGGTGGATCTATGGACAATGTTCAAGTTGATCTCCCTGAGCTTTCTTATTTGGTTTCTATCAGTGGAAGCGAAACAACATTGATCCGAGATCTTTCTTTTGAGGGGCTTCGCTTTTCATACACAAGCTGGTTGCAGCCAAGTAGCCCAGATGGGTATGCGAACCAGCAAAGTGGAGCATTTATTACTGGTGAAACAGAAGGGTATCCTAAAGAGCCGCTAAAAGAATGTAGTTGGGGGTGTCCTGCTTTTGAGACGAGACGAAATGAATGGTCTCAAATACCAAGTGCTGTTCAGGTTTCTGCGGCAGAGAGAGTGAGTTTTGATCGCAATATATTTGCACATTTGGGACAAGTTGCTCTTGGTGTAGGCAATGATGCCAATGCGCATGCAAGCGGTGTTGGATTGAGCACGCGCGGCGTGTCTGTGACTAGAAATGTCTTTTATGATTTATCTGGCGGAGCCATTTTTGCGGGCGGCATTCAGCGCGATGCACATCACCCAAGTGACCCGTATATGGCTAATCGAGATGTTTTGATTCAGAACAATCGCATTCAAAAAGTTAGCCAAGATTATCAAGATAATTCCGCAATTCTTTCAACTTATTTTGATAGTGCAATTATCATTCACAACGATATTTCTGATGCAATGTATGATGCAATTGATATTGGTTGGGGCTGGGGTATTAATGATGTCGGCGGTAATCCAATTTACCGCATGAAAGCGCGAAGTCATTATGATCATTTGGAAAATTTGATATATGACACGCCGACACTGCACAGAAATGTCACCGTTGCTTACAATCGCATCCATGGTGTGAAGAAGTTTTTTCACGATGGTGGTGCAATTTATAACCTATCTGGCAGTGAAGGAACGCGGATTTTTGAGAACTATATTTCAAACATTGGCGACCGAATTGCTATTTATCTAGATGAAGGTAGCAAAGGGATTACGGTTCGAAACAATGTCGTAGAGGATGCATCTGTCTGGCTGAATGTGAATGCTGTGCGTTCAGCTGCGCCACTGCGTGTGACTTATGATAATGTTGCAATCAATAATTGGTTTAATAAAGGCGAAGACAATGGTGGTTGGGTTGTTGGTGCTGGTGATAATCAAATGATTGATAACCACTCTGTGCGCGGTGATAGATGGCCTAAAGATGCCATTAGGGTTATGGAGGCTGCTGGAATAGAAGCTTCTGCTGGTCCTGTCGAATATGGAGAGGTGCGCTAACTTTTAATAGGCTCATAAAAGTTGTGTCCCTATATTAAGGTGAAGCCTTATATTATCCACGGACAAAACAAATAAAACCGACCAAGAGGCGCGCATATTTCATTGGGATATGCGCGTTTTTTTTGTGCCTTAGTTTCTTGTGTACATGAAATTTACTGGTGAGATCTTATCGTGTTTCTGTGCTTTTTGTGTCGAGATAGTGCGCAATCATTGTTGATATAGTTACGGCCGACTGCGTAATTTCTGTTAATATGCTGCGTTGAACCTGATTGAGTATGCTGAGTGTAATTGAAGCTCTGATTGCATCATTATTGAGGGGAGCATTATATGTTTGTTGCCTATTGGAAGGTCGCAAGAGATATTCGATAATGGCTGGCTAAAAGCCAAGACGAGGATCGCTGTAAAATTGCATACATACAAACAGCAAAAAGAGCACAAAGCATAATGGGCTTAGTGCTCTTTAGAGTTTTATTTCGTTTATCCGACCTGTTAAGTGTGAGGTCTATTTGACGCTTCGGATTGGTAAAACAAAGAATGATCCAGCGAATACGAATGCGATGGCAGAGATAAACAATACTTTGTAATTATCGCCTGTCATATTCAGCAGCCACGCTGCCCAGATTGGACTTAGGATTTGAGGGATGTTGACCGCTGTGGTGAGAATTCCAAGATCTTTACCTGTTGCTTCTCCATCGGCCTTTGGAAGGACTTGCGTCATCAAAGCCATATCGACCGACATAAACGCGCCATAACCCAAGCCGATAACAGCAGCATAGATAAGCATGCCTTGAACAGTTGGCAGAATGAGAGGTGCGGTCAGTGCTAACCCCATAATGATAC
>NZ_JBZXVU010000014.1:0-49053 GCF_058892565.1 Hirschia sp.
ATGAAAGGTCGCGTCGCAGACGGTGTGACCTTGATGGAACAATTTGAGAATGACGGCATATTCTCCGACATTGGCGGTGCGCAATATCTTACGACCCTTCTCGATTCGAGTGCTTTTGGACCTGAGATTGTCGACTATGCCCGCCTGATTCGAGATTTGGCGATTCGCCGCGAACTCATGCAAATTGGTTCCTCCATTGTCCAATACGCTGCCAAAAGCGAAGGCGACATGGATGGAGCCGGCCAGATTGAAGCAGCAGAAAAACAGCTCTTCGCACTTGCTGAGCGCGGCACCGCCCAAGGTGGTTTCGTCACCTTCCACGATGCTGTCGCCAAATCTATCGAAGATGCAACCATTGCCTATCAATCAGATGGTGGCTTGTCTGGTATATCGACAGGTCTTGATGATCTGGACCAGAAAATTGGTGGATTACACTCTTCTGACTTGTTGATTCTCGCCGGTCGTCCTTCCATGGGTAAGACAGCGCTCGCAACCAATATCGCATTTAACGTCGCCAAAGCATGTGTGCGGGAAAAACAACCAGATGACAGCTATAAAAGCGTAGAAGGCGGGGTTGTAGGTTTCTACTCCCTAGAGATGTCAGCAGATCAGTTGGCGGGCCGTATTCTCGCCGACGTATCTTGTGTACCCTCAGATAAAATCCGCCGTGGTGACATGGACGAGAACGACTACGCCAAATTACGTGAAGCCGCCAAAGAGATTGAACGTATCCCTCTGCATATTGATGATACGGGTGGTATATCCATCTCTCAGCTTGCGGCACGTGCACGACGTTTGCAACGTAGCTCGGGGCTAGATCTATTGGTTATCGACTATCTTCAGCTTGTCACCGCCGCCGCCGGATCAAAATCCGATAGCCGTGTGCAAGAAGTATCTCAGATAACAATGGCGATGAAATCACTGGCTAAAGAGCTTGCTATTCCTGTTATCGCCCTCTCTCAGCTTTCTCGTAAGGTGGAAGAGCGTGATGATAAGCGCCCTCAACTTTCTGACCTGCGTGAATCAGGTTCGATTGAGCAAGATGCGGATATGGTGATGTTCGTGTATCGTGAAAGCTATTATCTGGAACGTCAGGAACCAGACGAAAACAATGAAAACTTCCTCGCATGGAAAGAGCGCATGGAGAGCAAAGCTGGTAAAGCGGAAGTCATTGTTGCCAAACAACGTCACGGTCCGATTGGGAAAGTTGAACTTGCCTTTGATTCAAATCGTGTGCGCTTTGGTAATCTGGCCCCCGCTTTCAGATCCAATGATAATTATGACGACGAATAAATTCATCATAAAATCAATATAATTCTCGCGCTTGCCATAAAATCAGACTAATTGGACAGTCATGACTTTAACGATGACAAGCGCGAATATTCCTTCTTCCAGCCCTGCTGCTATTGTTCACTTACAAAATGTTGTGAACAATTGGAAAGAGCTGGCACGCCTGAGCGGCACAGCTGATACAGGTGCCGTCGTTAAAGCCAATGCATATGGGCTTGGCGCTGAGCAAGTGGCATCAACGCTCTATGAAGCTGGCTGTCGCACTTTTTTTGTGGCGCACATCGATGAAGCGATTCAGATTCGCAAAACACTCGGCAATCTAGCGCTGGTTTTTATTTTTCATGGAATCCAACCAGACAATGTCGACGATGTCATCGCGCATGACATTGTGCCGGTCCTAAATTCAACAGATCAAGTTGAATTATGGATCAGATCCGGTGCCCCATTTCCTGCGGCGCTGCATGTGGATACCGGAATGAACCGCTTGGGTCTTCAACTCAAAGAGCTTGCTAACGTCAAAAAGCGCCTGCCAGCAAACCGCATTGGTTGGGTGATGAGTCACCTTGCTTGTGCCGATATTCCAGAACATCCCATGAATGCACGTCAACTTGCATTGTTTGAGAAAGTCGCCGCTATCTGGCCTCATGCCGAGAAATCGCTTTCAAATACGGCTGGTATTTGTCTTGGCTCCAAATACACATTCGATCTCACACGGCCTGGCATCGGCCTTTATGGTGGTTATTCTCGCAAAGGTGTTTTTACACCATCCCATTGCGTAACCCTATCAGCTCCTATTTTGAGCATTATTGAACCAGACGCATCCAATGAGAACACGATTGGCTATGGCGCGACTTCAAAAGTCATCAATGGCCAACGCCTTGCCACAATCGCACTTGGATATGCAGACGGTGCTTTGCGATCTTTGTCAAACAGCGGATTTGTCTTTGTAAACGGAGTGCCTTGCTCAATTGTTGGCAGAGTATCAATGGATTTGATCACAATCGACATCACAAATGCACCAACTAGAACGACTGTTCTAGACAGAGTAGAGTTTCTGGGGCAACACGCCAGTGTAGAGATACAAGCGCGAGCAGCCAGTACGGCCAGTTATGAGCTTTTAACCTCTATGGGCGAGCGAATACCTCGTGTATACGAACACCCGATACAGACAGCGTAGGAATAACAAAGGTAAGCTGCTATGAGCTTCGCATTATTTAATCCATTCGCCGCAATAGGCAGAGCTGTTCTTGGAACAGCAGCAGAGATTGGGCGTTTGGCTATTTTTACAGCACGCACAGTCTGGGCTTGTATTACGCCAACCATCTATCTGCGCGAAGTCGTTCGCCAATGTATACAGATTGGTTTTTTCTCTTTGCCTGTTGTCGGGCTGACAGCTGTTTTTATCGGGGCTGCGCTCGCATTAAACATCTATATGGGTGGATCACGTTTCAACGCTGAACAATTCGTGCCCAATATCGTTGTTCTTGGTATCACACGAGAATTAGGGCCTGCATTTGCTGGACTTATGCTAGCAGGGCGCGTTGGTGCTGGAATCGCTGCTGAAATCGGGGCAATGCGGGTGACTGAGCAAATAGACGCCCTCCACACGCTTTCCGCTAAGCCAGAACGCTATTTATTTGCGCCACGCGTTATCGCTGCCACAATCACGCTTCCCGCACTCGTGCTGATTGCAGATATTATAGGCGTTATGGGTGGCTGGCTTGTAAGTGTCGGTGCACTTGACTTCAACAGCACAATCTATCTTCGAAACACGCTTGATTTTATGACAATAAATGATGTTTTAAGCGGCCTCATAAAAGCCGGCGTTTTTGGTGCCATCATTGCAATAATGGGCTGCTACCAGGGTACAAACTCTAAAGGCGGAGCTGGCGGCGTGGGCCGTGCTGCAACACTTGCTGTTGTATCTGGTGCGGTTTTGATTCTCGCATCAAATTATATTCTGACATCAATATTTGTGCAGGTGGGGTTATAATATGACAACTTCCCAAAGCCCTATTCTTGAACTCCAAGGTGTCACAAAATCCTTTGGGTCTAAACACATCCTGCGCGGCATAGATCTTTCTGTAAGACCGGGCGAATCCTTGGTTATAATTGGCGGTTCAGGAACGGGTAAATCTGTGACACTGAAATGCGCGCTTGGTCTGCTAAAACAAGACGCTGGCAAGATCATTTTTGATGGCAAAGATGTAAAGTCACAAAAATCGATCGAGATGGTTCGCGAACGCACAGGCATGTTATTTCAGGGCGGTGCTCTGTTTGATAGCTTGAAAATATGGGAAAACATCTCATTCACCTTGTTAAATCGCGGAAGCATGAGCCGTAAAAAAGCAAAACAAGCTGCGATAGATACACTTGCCAAAGTACGCCTTGGTGCATCCGTTGCTGATCAATTTCCTTCAGAACTTTCAGGCGGAATGCAAAAGCGTGTTGCCCTTGCTAGGGCCATTATCGACAAACCCGATGTCATCTTCTTCGACGAACCAACAACGGGCCTAGACCCTATCACCGCTGACGCCGTGAATGATCTCATCGTTGAGCAAGTAAAAGCGCTCGGTGCTGCTGCTGTCACCATCACACATGATATGGCATCGGTGAGAAAAATCGCAGATACCGTCGCCATGATCTATGAAGGACAAATCATCTGGTCTGGCCCTGTTGATCAACTCGACGATTCAGGAAACGAATACATCGATCAGTTTGTACATGGTCGCGCACAAGGCCCGATACAGCCTTCAATGTAATTCGTTTCATCTGATATTCAGGCGAGATATGGTTAGGTAGATTATGGCCAAAGTAACAACTGTTTTTGTCTGTCAGTCATGCGGCGCGTCCTATCCTAAATGGAATGGGAAATGCGAAGCATGTAATGAATGGAATACACTCGTCGAGGAAACGCAGGGTGCACCGGGCGGTTTAGCCATGCCGCCTGCTGGAAAGAAACGAAAAGCTGGCGCGATGACATTTGATCATCTTGGCGCAGACATTCCTCAACAACCGCGTCTATCAACCAACATTCCTGAACTAGACCGTGTTTTTGGTGGCGGCCCTGCACCGTCTTCAGCTGTATTGATTGGGGGTGATCCGGGTATTGGAAAATCAACACTCCTCCTTCAAGCCGCAGCCTCTTTGGCGGATCAAGGCATTGATGTTGTCTACGTCTCTGGTGAAGAAGCGGTGGCGCAAGTGCAAGGCCGCGCCCAAAGACTTGGCGTAGGTAATTCACCGGTCAAACTTGCATCAGAAACAGATCTTCGCACAATTTTAGAAGCTTTAAAAACCGAGCGCCCCAAAGTGGCGGTCATCGATTCTGTACAAACCATGTGGTCAGATAGCCTTGATGCTGCCCCCGGCTCTGTCGGTCAGGTTCGCGCCTGTGCCCAAGAGCTTACTCGCTATGCCAAGAAAAATGACTGCGTCATGATTCTTGTCGGACACGTCACCAAAGATGGTCAAATCGCAGGGCCCCGCGTGATGGAACACATGGTCGATGCCGTTTTCTATTTTGAGGGCGAACGCGGCCACCAATATCGTATCTTACGTGCTGTTAAAAACCGCTTTGGACCAACAGATGAAATCGGCGTCTTCGAGATGTCTGAAAATGGATTACACGGTGCATTAGACCCTTCTCAGCTATTTTTAGGCGGCGAAGATGAATCTGTTCCGGGCCGGGCAGTCTTTGCTGCGATGGAAGGGTCTCGCCCTGTGCTTGCTGAAGTTCAAGGGCTTGCTGGTCCACAAGCGCTCGGATCTCCTCGCCGCTCTGTGGTAGGATGGGATTCGCCGCGCCTTGCCATGCTGTTAGCTGTGTTTGAAACACAATGCGGCCTCGCCTTTGGTGCGAGAGATGTTTATCTAAGCGTTGCAGGCGGATATCGAATCTCAGAACCTGCGGGCGACCTTGCCGCCGCAGCAGCCCTTGCATCATCTGCTTTTGACAAGCCAGTGCCTGAAGCCTCTGTATTTTTTGGAGAAGTTTCACTTTCAGGTGCGATTAGGTCTGTAGGCAGAATGGATTCTAGGCTAAAAGAAGCGGCAAGATTAGGATTTGAACGTGCATTTGTGCCTCCCGGCTCACCTTCCAATATCGACGGAATGGTCATCCATGAGGTATCAAAGCTAGAAGACTTACTAAAAGCACTCCAAAATGAGGCTGAATAGCATATGGAAGAATTTGCAGGGTCCCAGATTACAGCGTTTGACGTTATCGTCGTCGCTATCATCGTTGTTTCCGCAATTATGTCTCTTAGCCGAGGATTAGTTCGCGAAGCATCGTCTATATTGTCATTTATAGCAGGTGGAATTGCTGCCCTATTTCTGGTCAAATTTTTTGGAGAACCAGCAAGAGCCCTCGTTCCCGGTGATTGGCCAAAAGTTACAGCAGATATCATTCTGGGAGTAATCGGTTTTGTCGGTGTTTACATCGCCGCTGGATGGTTTGGATCTCAACTGGCCAAACTTATTCATACCTCGCCACAAATTGGCTCGCTTGACAGGATTGCGGGCGCAATATTTGGGGCCGCGCGTGGCATGCTTGCAATAGTTCTCTTTGTTTTGCTCATGCACATGATGATTCCCAAAGATAATACGCCTGCCCTCATTGCCAATTCCAAACTTTATCCTTACGCGGATAATGCAGCGACTTGGTTTAGCGAAAACTTCCCCGGCTTCGTCCAACAAGCCAAGGATGCCGCAGAAGACTTTTAGATTATATCGGCTCAGACATCTGGGCCGATTTTCGTTAATGCTGACCTATGTAAAGGAATGCTTGTGCGCAACGAAACGATGACTGCAACTGATACACCTATTGCAGAAACAGACGTCGAAACCAATTCAGGCTTAGAGACAGCTAGCCTTCGACATAAATGTGGTGTCTTCGGTGTATTTGGGCACAAGGATGCATCCATCCTTACCGCCCTTGGTCTTCACGCATTACAACATCGCGGGCAAGAAGCTGCAGGTATCGTCAGTTTTGAACGCACATATCCAACGGACACGCAAAACGAAAAATCGCGCGATAAAGCCTATAAACAAATTCGCCAAACAACCACCGCCGAAAAAGGCCGCTTAGAAGTCGAATACGACGCGACAGACCGACCCAGCGAAGAAAAACCTATCGAAACATTCCACATAGAACGCCGTTTAGGTTTGGTGGGTGATAATTTCGGTAAGGATGGCGATGCCATCAAAGGCCTAAAAGGCTCCGCCGCGATCGGACACAATCGCTATTCAACATCAGGCGGCGTCGCACAACGTAATATCCAACCCATCTTTGCAGACCTTAAACTTGGTGGTTTTGCCGTCGCCCACAATGGTAATCTCACAAATGCTGAAACGCTTTGGGACTCATTGATGCAGAAAGGTGCGATCTTTCAATCAAAGATGGATACAGAGGTCATTCTGCAGCTGGCAGCACATTCTAAGGAAAGCAATACAATAGATCGTTTTCTGGATGCCGTTAAACAGATTGAAGGTGGTTATGCGTTGGTCTGCCTGACCAACAAAAAACTTATTGGTGCGCGTGACCCGTGGGGCATACGCCCACTGATTTTAGGTAAAATTCCAAACTCCAATCCTGATATTCAACCTGCATGGGTTTTAGCTTCTGAAAGCTGCGCCCTTGAAGCCGTTGGTGCAGAGACGGTTAGAGAAATCGAAAATGGTGAAGTTGTCGTCATCACCAAAAATGGTCCCAAAAGCCACTTTCCATTCCCTAAAAAAGAACCGCGCCCGTGTGCGTTTGAATATTTATATTTTGCTCGCCCAGACAGCATCATGCATGGCAAAAGCATATATGAAGTGCGCGAGGAATTGGGCCGCCAATTGGCGAAAGAACACCCTATCGAAGCCGACCTTGTTGCTCCAGTGCCTGATGGCGGAAATCCAGCAGGACTTGGTTATGCGGAAGCAAGCGGTATCCCTTTCAAATTCGGGATCATCCGTAACCATTATATTGGCCGTACTTTCATCCAACCCACACAAGATGCACGTGCAGGAAGTGTTACGCGAAAACACGCCGCAAACTTACATTTAGTCAAAGGCAAACGTGTCATATTGGTAGATGATTCCATTGTACGCGGTACAACGTCAAAAGCCATTGTGGCTATGATGCGCAATGCTGGCGCAAAAGAAGTTCACTTCCGTGTCGCTTCGCCGCCAATCAAACACCCTGACTTTTACGGCGTAGATATGCCGACAGAAGCAGAATTGCTGGCAGCAAATATGAGTATAGAAGAAATGACCCAATGGCTGGGTGTAGATTCTCTAGGCTTTTTATCCATTGAGGGCTTCTACCGCGCTCTTGGTGAAGAACATTACGATCCTGAAAATCCAAAATTTGCGGATCATTGTTTTACAAATAACTATCCAACTGTTTTGACCGATAAGCGCAATGCAGCCAATAAGGTAGACCAGCAAAGCATCTTCAGTCGAAACCGTGACAACTAAAATTCAGAGTACACCAATTTATGACCGATAAACGCATTATTCTCGTCACCGGAGCTTCAAAAGGCATTGGTAGAGCAACAGCTAAAGTACTCGCCGCTGAAGGTGCGCATATTATCGCTTTGGCCCGCTCTACAGAAGCTTTAGAAAAGCTTGATGACGAAATCCGTGCTGAAACGGGTGAAAACGCCACTTTAATCACGCTAGACCTAAAAGACGGCTCTTCAATCGACCGAATTGCCGCTCCCCTTATGGAGCGTTTTGGCCGTATTGATGGTCTTGTCGCCAATGCTGGTATTTTAGGTACGCTTGGCCCACTGGAAACAGTAAGTCCACGTAGCTTTGAAGATACAATCAACATCAATCTGACGGCCAATTGGCGCCTCATTCGCGCGCTTGATCCTCTTCTAAGGAAAAGTGATGCAGGTCGCGCAGTATTCCTTACATCAGGCGTTGCAGAAAATCCGCGCGCGTTTTGGGGGCCATACCAAGCTTCAAAAGCAGGATTAGAAGCGCTTATAAAAGCTTGGGCTTTTGAAACAGAACAATCTAGCTTGAACGTAAACCTGTTTAATCCTGGCGCAACAAAAACTGATATGCGTTTTTCTGCTGTTCCCGGTGAAGATCAATCCCTTCTACCAACACCCGAGGATGTAGCTTCTAAATTAGCTTACTACGTCTCTAAAGAGTGTGACCTTCACAATCAGAGAATTTCCTATCGAGATTTATAGATTGTAGGTCAGCTTTTTTTCTGACAACGCAGTCAATTTTTCGAATCATTGCACTATTTAGTGTACCCACGGCCTAATTGGCACTTTATCAAGTCATTTCATACGGAATATGAATTCTAAACTCATAGTTTCGTTTGGAATTTCCTATGACTGGGTTAAAAGCCTACCGTAAGGATAAGAGACGAAAGCCTCAGCCAGTATTTGCCTCGTGAACAAATTTCAAGGAGACGCCCACATGACCGTTCAACTTACTTCAGGACAATCTCCCGCTAAATACATTGAATCCGCGCGTGAAATTTTATCGCAATATTCGGCTGAAGTTGCCAAAGATCCTCAAACAAACTCAGTTCGTCGTCTAGCAATTGATTTGTTTCGTGAAATTGAAAACGGCGATCTGCAAGTTTCTGACATTCACAAAGTGATCAATTCACTGGGCGGTAAAGTCCTCCAAGACAGATGTGATACTTTCCGTCAGCGTCACAGACTTTTATCCCAAGAAAATCCAGAATCCGAACTTAGAGTGCTTTTGGAAGGCATCGCCCAAAAAGGTGAGCCTGCTTACCGTGCAGCAATGGAACGCGTCGCATCTGGCGTCGTGTTCACAGCTCACCCAACTTTTGCACTCAACCGGAATTTACGTCGGGCATTCGTCGAAGCTGCGATTTCAAAAGACGGCACATCATGTCGAGACGAATTAAGCAATATTGCAGCAGAAGGTCTCTACATGGACGACAATATTTCGCTAATGATGGAACATGAAGACGTCCAATTAGCGCTACGCAATGGCCAAACAGCACTGAATGAAATTTGGAGCCTTATCCTAGATGTCGCGAAAGAAAATTTCGCCGATACATGGAAGAGCATTCACCCATCATTGATCAATCTAGCTTCTTGGGTTGGGTATGACCTTGATGGACGCACAGACATTCACTGGGGCGCAACACTCCATTTGCGTTTATCTGAAAAAGCCGTTCAATTAGAACGATTTGCTGCCAGCTTGAACGCTATTGAATCTCCAACCAATGAGCTCAAAGAAATAGCTCAAAAGCTAGATGCAGCATCAGAACACGCAAGAAATGCTGCTATCGCATTTGGTGGTGATCTAGATGATCCTGAAGTGCTCGTGAACGCTGCAAACACTCTAACACCAGATGCAGAAGCTAAGATTGTCTCGCTAAAGCCCATCATTGCTCGCCTAAGAGAATTAGCGTTAGAAAGCGATGACAACACAGCAAAAGCACTCCTGATCGCAAGCTCGCAAATGGAAACGCTAGGATTGGGAACTGCCCGCATTCACCTGCGCATCAACTCCGCCCAGATCCATTCAGTGCTTCAAAATGAACTACGCATTGCAACAGATGATGTAGAATATGGCCGTGCAGTTCTTGCGGAGCTGGCTAAACGCGCGCACAATGTACCTGTGCAACATGTTAATTTTGCTGACCTTTTCCAAGAGCAAATGACAGCACGTCGTCAAATCATGTTGTGTGCTCAAATCCTGAAACACATAGATGCAGACACACCAATCCGTTTCTTGATCGCTGAAAGTGAAAACCCAGCGACCATCATGGGTGCCTTGTTTATTGCGCGCCAATTTGGCGTCGCAGATCGTGTTGATCTTTCTCCTCTATTTGAAACACCAGATGCACTAGAGCGCGGCGACCGTTTCGTTGAACGTTTGATCGAAGACCCGTCATTTATCTCTTATGTTCAAGAACGTGGACGGCTTTGTCTTCAATTTGGTTTCTCAGACTCAGGACGTTTCTCATCTCAACCAGCAGCAGATATGGCAATTGAGCGTATTCACAACCTAGTGGGTGCAGCCATGTCTAAACATGATGATCTTGAAAATGTTGAATTACTTGTGTTCAACACACACGGTGAATCAATGGGTCGTGGTGCATTCCCTGGTCAGTTTAAAGATCGCTTTGATCACCTTCTTACACCATGGACGCGTGCGCAGTTCGCGCAGAAAAATCTACCATTCATCCATGAATTCTCATTCCAAGGCGGCGATGGTTTCATGCACTTTGATGCATTGGAAACAGCTAAATCAACATTGTTAGAAGTGGCAATCCACACACTATCAGAACCTGATGTAGACCTTGAAGATCCATTCTACAAACGCCGTGACATCAGCTGGGATTTTTATAGATCACTTCGGGAATGGCATGAAACTTTGTTTGAAAACAAAGACTACCCTGCTGCTTTGCTAGAATTTGGTCCCGGTCTCTTGTTTAAAAGTGGATCACGTAAATCACGCCGTCAAACAGGGGCATCTGCGGGTGAATTAGGGCTTCGCTCTCTACGGGCTATTCCGCAAAACGCTATCTTACAGCAATTGGCAATCCCACTAAATGTTGCTTGTGGATTTGGATCAGCAGCAGGCAATGAACCAGACCGGCTTGCTGAATTAATGCGCAACTCAAAACGCATGAAAGGCTTGATCCACATGGCGATTGAGGCACGTAATCTGACAAGTTTACCTGCTTTCCGCTCTTATGGATGCCTATACGACCCGAGCCTATGGTTTGCGATTGCTAAGCGCAGCGACCGTGCCAATGCACAAGTTTACCGCCGTTTGGGTTACCTGTTCTCTGACCTTGAAACCCATTCCTCAATCACAAAACTAGCAAACTCTATCACTGTAGATCTTGCACGTTTTGACCGTATCTTAGAAGAAGTAGAAGGTGAAAGCGTCACAGCGGACCGCTATAAATCACGCTTGGATATGCACGTTCTCCACGCTTTACGCCAAGCATTGATGATGCGCGCATTTTCACTTTCTGCACGCCTTCCAGAGTTTTCACGCCGCCATGGTTCATCCATTAGCGCCGAAGGATTACTCAAACAAATCACGCAGTTGCAAATACCTGATACAGTCGCAATGGTTCGCGGCGTCTTCCCTGCTGAAGACAGACGCAATCCAAAATTTGATGAGCTTTTGGAAACATCAGATATCGAAGCCACTGACGATCAAGGGTATTCAGAAATTCACACAGGTCTATTAGAACCTCTGGAAGAAATTGACCGTGCGATGAAAGAAGCAACAGTTGCTGTGTGTAGTTTATATTCAGCATATGGATAAAAAGCGGATCCAAATGGTATCGTCTAAAGAAAAGGCCAGCATTTCTGCTGGCCTTTTTTTATTTCTTGTACGACGTGCGTTCTGCTTTGGTTTTGCGTCGGCCATCCGCTTTATCAGCATATGGATTTGCACCTTGGCGAATGATCAACCTGATAGGAACACCCGGTAAATCAAACGCTTCACGCAACCCATTCACAAGATAACGTTTATAGCTTTCTGGCATTTGATCACCACGTGATGCCATCATAATGAAAGTTGGCGGACGCGTTTTCATCTGAGCCATGTAACGCGGCTTAATGCGCTGACCACCCGGTGCAGGTGGCGGATGTTTCTGAATTGTGTGTTGCATCCAATTATTCAAATCACGTGTTTTGATACGTGCTGACCAATCTTCAAACACTTTCGCGGCGGCAACCATCATCTTATCAAGGTTTCGGCCAGTTTCACCAGAAACCGTCAATAGAGGAGCACCTTTGGCTTGAGGCAATAAACGGCGAGCCTTGTCTTCTAATTCTTTACGAAGCTCACCGCCGTTTTCAACAAGATCCCATTTCGTACAGACGAAAACAACACCGCGACCTTCGCGCAAAACAAGGTCAGCTATCTGCAAATCTTGCTTTTCGAATGCATCGCGCGAATCCATAACAATCGCGACAACATCGGCATATTTGATCGAGTGAATGGTTTCACCCGTCGACATTTTTTCCAAACGTTCTTGAACTTTTGCCTTTTTGCGAAGACCAGCCGTGTCCACGAGACGCATCTCACGACCTTCATATTCCCAAGCAACTGTCACACTATCACGTGTGATACCTGCCTCTGGGCCCGTTAGAAGACGATCAGATTGAAGCAATGAATTGAGCAATGTTGATTTACCAGCATTGGGACGCCCAACCACAGTAAATTTCATCGGGCGTTCTGGTGGCGCTTCAATTTCTTCTGCTTCTGGATCAAATTCTACAAAATCATCATCCCAAGCACGCTCTTCTTCTTGCTCAGCTTCTGGACTCGTCAATTCTGGAGCAGCTTCAAGTAAAGCTTGGTAGAGATCACTCATACCTTCGCCATGTTCAGCAGATAGCGCGACAGGCTCATTGAAACCAAGGCTAAAGGCTTCCGTCAGGCCGACATCGCCCTGTCGTCCTTCACATTTGTTCGCGACGAGTATCGTTGGTTTATCAGCTTGTCTTAGTAATTTAGAAAACACACGGTCAATCGGCGTAACACCTACGCGCGCATCTATGACATACAAAGAAACATCTGCTTCCGCTATCGCCATTTCAGTCTGGCGACGCATGCGCGCTTCAAGAGATGCATCATTCACATCATCAAAACCAGCCGTATCAATAAGATCCAACTCAAGGTCACCCAAACGGCCACGCGCCTCTTTTCGATCGCGTGTTACACCAGGTTGGTCATCCACCAGCGCAATTTTCTTTCCGACAAGTCGGTTGAATAAAGTCGATTTCCCAACGTTAGGGCGTCCGACGATGGCCACCTTCAACGCCATGGTTCAGTCCTTCGTAATTAAAAGATGTAGACCTTCAATTTAACGAATAGCGATCAAATCGCCCTTATCCGAGAGAAGGTAGACATGCTCATGAGCCACAATTGGTTCAATGTAAACAGCATCTCCAACTTTCAGTTCGTTTACAACTTCACCCGTTTGCGGATCAATTGCTAAAACTTTCCCTTGAGATGATGCGACAATGATACGGTCTGAAGCAATGACTGGGCCAGCCCAAACAATACGATTCTTACGCTTTTTCTCTTTTTTGAACTGCTGTAATTGCTTTACCCATACGACACCGCCTGTGTTTTTATCAAAACACGCTAATTGCCCATCAACACTGATTGCAAACACAAACTGCCCTGAAAGGGCTGGTGAGTGTATGGAACCAAAAGGCTTTTCCCATAGTCGTGTTCCGCTCACGGCATCAATTGAAACAAGAACACCAGACTGGCTTGCAGCAAAGACTGCACCTGAATCAATAACAGGGTTTCCAGCAATATCATTGATCGCTGAAATCGGGGTAAATCGCCCACCGCGCGTCAAACTATCAGACCAAAGACGACGCCCATTGCTTGGAACATACGCGATAACTTCTCCTGAAGAGAATGGCGCAGCCAAAAGATCACCCGATATAGCAGGACTTGGAGAAGACAGAACGCGTGCGCTTTCTGCAATCGCTTGATCCGACCATTCAATACTACCGTCACTCAAACTAAGAACGTAAATCTCATTGTTTGAGGATGTGATATAGGCGTAATCGCCTTCTATCGTTGGAGATCCAGTGATTGGTGCTTGTGTCTCACGTTTCCAAAGCTCCGCACCGGAATTTATATCGAGCGCGACAACATATCCATAACCAGATGTTACGATAATTCTGTCACCAGCAACAGCTAATCCACCACCTACAGCCAGCTTGTCTCGTTTGCGTGGTGGCTCCAGCTTAACGCTCCATACAGCTGATCCTGATTTACTGACTGCACGAACAGTTTGCTCACTATCAATAATGAAAAGACCATCTTGGTTAGCAACAGGAGGTGCAATGAGTCTTCGCGTACGAGAAGAGCCGCTTCCGACTTTTTTCTTCCATGCGATTTTAAACTCATCGCCGCCGACACGGTTTCCTGGATTTTTCTGTGCATTTCCGCCCGACTGGGTCCATGGCAAGCCTTGAGCAGCAGCTGGCAGATAAACTGACATTGTCGCATAAGCAACATCAGGTGACAGATCAGCATCAGCCGCAATCAAAGGCACACGTTGTGCACGCTCTGCAGCATCTGCTTCTCTTTTTTTAGCAGACTGACAACCAGCAAGAGCTACACAAAGGACAACGCCCAAAGCTATCTTTTTAAAGTGTCTCATGCAGGGTCCTCTGAATTACTAGACGCGTCTTCTACTGGTGTTGCTTCTACCGGCGCGGCTTCTTCCACCGTATTAGTTTCAGTAAGTGCTGGAATTACGGCAAGCGCATCATTTGCACGATTAAGAACGCCTTCAGGCGCATTCAGTCTTAAAGTCAGAGCTTGATATTCAGAGCGCGCACGCTCCATATCGCCTTCTTCAAACGCTTTTGCACCGATTAATTCGTGTGCAAGCGCTCCAAAACTATCTTCATTACCAACAAGATCACCCAAAGCTGCTTCAACTTCAGCCAATGACTGCGTGTCTGCCAGCAAATACGCAGCTTTCAATTTTGCCAGATCCGCCAAAGGGCCTTCACCTTGCGCAGATATTTCCAATGCTTTTGCAGCAGCGAGCGTATCACCCGCCATTTCTAGCTCAGCTTGCGCTAAATATTGTGCGGCTAGATCAGCAAATCCACTATCTTTATCCAATAATGCCCCGAAACGGCTACGTGTATTTTCAACGTCTTGAATTTCGAGTGATTTAAGCCCTAACTCAAAAGTGCGGCCATTGGCTTCAATTTCTTTGGTTGCTTGTTCATCAAAATAAGAATTTGCAGCCACCATTGCAACAATCGCGATTGAACCACCCAAAGCAAAAGGCCAAGCTTTATTCCAAAACCTGTTCAGTTTATCAGCTTTTACGTTCTCTTCTACTTCGTCAAAAATGTCGCTCACGAGTCGACCTTCCTAAATTCAATCCACATACCAGATAGACTGGCAAATCATAATTTCGAGGCGGACACTAGCCCTACCACAATATCACCGCAATAAATGTTTACTTGGTTTTTCCATTAGTAGACAAAGAATATGTCTCTTCTTTGCTCGGAAAGCGCCGCGCGCGTACATCTGCAGCATAGGCTTCAACAGCGCGCCCTATCTCTCCGCGAACATCTCCATAGCGACGAACGAATTTTGGCACCCAGTCAAACATGCCAATCATGTCATGTGTCACCAATACCTGACCATCACAATTTGCCGATGCGCCAATACCAATTGTGGGGCAAGATACTGTTTTTGTAATCTCATCTGCCAAGTCTTCAGCAACACCTTCAACGACCATGGCAAAACAGCCTGCCTCATCAGCAGCTTTCGCTTCAGCCATCACGCGTTTGCGTTCAGCGTTAGAGCGTCCCTTTGCACGAAACCCACCATCCACATTCACGGCTTGGGGCCGCAAACCGACATGCGCCATCACAGGAATGCCGCGCTCTACCATATGCGAGACAGCATCAGCAGCATATTCACCGCTTTCAATCTTGATAGCCTGACATCCAGTTTCCTTCATAATGCGCGCTGCATTTAAAAAAGCCACATCAGGATTTGTTTCATAGGAACCAAAAGGCATGTCCACGACGACCATTGCCTGAGAAGCACCTCGCATGACGGCTTGCCCATGCATGATCATCATTTCCAGCGACACGCCGACAGTCGAATCTAGACCATGCACAACCATGCCGACGCTATCGCCAACCAAAATGAGATCACAAAATGGATCCATCATTTTCGCCATGGGTGCGTCATACGCCGTTAAACAAACAATTGGTGTCTCACCTTTTGCTTTGGCAATATCACGAACGGTTTTACGACGTATCTGGTTCTGAGCCGACATTTTTTGCACTCCATCACAAATATGAGCGTACTGATAACAGGACACTCATCATTTTGCACAGCTCTTTTCGAACTTTATTGCGTTTCTAATTCTGGCTTAAAGCAATACCGGCCTACCGATCAACATGTCATGCAGTATAAATACTGTTGCTAAATACAGAGCCACACCAACAACAACACTTATGATATCGCCTTTAATTGACACTTCGGCGCGACGAAGTCCTTCATCTTTGCGGATCTTAGCCATTGTCCGCGACAAACTTCCCCAAAACAAAAAACCACCAAATAGTGCGATTGAGGGCCAGTCGCCATTGTAAATCATATGAACTGCCGCCCATAATTTAACACCATTAATCATAGGGTGTTTGGTGTATTTTTTGATATATCCTGCGGGGGCGTCAGCCGCGACAAGCAGAATAAAAGAAAAAGGCATCACTGCAATAATAATATGACGGGTCCATTCCGGTGCAATCCACACCGGTTGGTTCCACATCGGATCAACACGCGCCAAGCCATATCCATAGATCAACAAACCAAGCCCAATGGCCGAAACAAGCGAGAACACTGCTTTATATTTTATGCCATATTTTTGAGAAATATTGCCCGGTTTTCTGGAACGAACGGATGCAAAAATATGCGCACCAATAAACAACGCTAATCCTGCAAGTAAAACATACATAACCCATATCCATCTGATTTTATGATTAAGCCTATTAAAGCAGTCCAGTTTTCTGACTTAAGTTTTGCGACACACGTGCGAGCAATTGTAATAATTGCTGCTTTTCTGTGTCACTAAAGCCTGATGTCGCAGACATTTCCTGCTCACTGTAAGCAGACAATACTTGTGTCATCTCATATGCCTTAGGCGCGCATTTTACGCGCACAATTCTCGCGTCATTTTGATCTCTCACCCGCTCTACGATTTTGTTTTTCTCCAGTGATTTTAACGTGACCGACACAGCTGATGCATCCAGACCCAATCGTGCTGCGAGATATTTTTGTGAATGCCCTTCTTCTTCTCCCCATAAAATACCCACCATTCTAAATTCTGGATAAGTAAGGTCTAATGGCGCCAAAGCCTCCTTCATCAAAATTGAAAATTGCCTTTCAATTCGCCCTATCCACGGCAGAACATTCTGGTCAAATTTTGCATCCATACCCGTTTTCTCCAAAGCAAGCCCTGACCATAACTTTATTAGTTGAATTTATCAACTATTGATTTTTTCATTTAATTTTGACCGCTTCTTTGCACTGGCATAGACATTCAAAAAAGCCTAAAAGAATCATATGTGCGGTAGATTCTTCAGACATGGCGTATCGTGGGCAGACTACCACGCAGCCCTCAACATGATCACACCAGAAGGTGTTGATCCGCCGGAGGCAAACTACAATATAGCTCCCATGTCGATTGCGCCGATTATTCGGCCATTAGAACACCACATGCCCGGCTATGAATTAGCCCCTGCACAATGGTCTCTCGTGCCGTCTTGGTGGAAAAAACCTCTCTCGGAGAAAAAATTCTCAACATTCAATGCCCGTAGTGAAAGCGTCAACGAAAGTAAAACATTCCAAGGCTCTTTCCGGCATCATCGATGCCTCATACCCATGAGCGGTTTTTATGAATGGACCGGCAGTAAGGGGGCAAAAACACCCTTTGCGATATCCCTTAGAAACAGAAGATGGTTTTGCTGCGCTGGGTTGTGGAACCGCGCAATGATTGATGGCTCAGAAATAGATACATTCACGATTTTAACCACCACTCCCAATGATGTTATGGCAGGCCTACACACGCGAATGCCGGTCATTATCCATCCTGAAGATTATGTTCGTTGGATGACGGCTCATTATAATGATGTTTATGATCTTATGAGGCCATTTCCAGCATTTGATATGCATGCTTGGCCCGTTAATGCGGCTGTGGGAAATGTAAGAAATAATGGGCCACAACTGATTGAAGAAAGATAGAAATACGCTTTCAAGGTCTCTCGTTTATCCTTAAAAAACTGTAACAAAGATACATGCAAAAAAGAATGTCGCGCGTCAGGTGAATAGACTATTTGCATGCTATAACTTGTTGTAAGAAAAACCTTATCAATGACTATTTTATCGTTTCAGTGGGGTTTTAACGGTTAACGCCGTGACAATCAAAAGGGACATTACCATGAACACGCCAACTTCTTTGAGCACTCAAAGCCCAACCGCTCTTCAATATCTAGACAAAGCTGTCGGTGGATTACGCAATCTTGGTATTATGCCTGAAGGTAAAAACGAGACAGCTCCGATTGTCGCCCTTCTTGAACAAATTGCAGATCTTGCGCCCGATAAAACCGCCGCAATCGCCCGTACGCTCGACCAAATGTCCACATTTAATGACATTGTCCGCGAGCACATCTCTGGCGTCACAGTTGGTGAACGTTATGAAGGCATCACAACAGCCTTTAACTCTATCCGTGATGATTCAAAATCACTTGTTGATCAGTATTCAGATGGGAAAATCTCAACAATGGAACGCGTTTCCAATGTTTGGATGAAAATGACACGCGGAGATGTTGCATCCCGATTTGGTAAAATCAAAGACCTTTATCTTGAAGTGCAAGCTGAATCCGCAAACCAAATCGACAAAGAAAAGCAAATCCTAGAAGCTTATTTAGATTTCCGTGGTGCTTTGAAACAATCAGAAGTGCTCGCGCTAGAAGTTCTTCAAAATGCGGAAGCAAAATTAGAAGCGGCAAAAGACGTTGTTGCTGAAGCTCTCAAAGATGTCACTGATTATGTTGGTCATGATGCAGCGCGCCGCGCTAATCTCGAATTGGTCCGCGATGAAAAACTGCGCAAACTTCAATCAGAAGAGAAACGCTATCAGATCGCTAAAGACCTCTCCGATAACATTACAATTGGATACAACACATCTGAAGTCATCATGGCGCGTCTCGTGCAAACCACATCAGCAAAAGAGCGCATCTATGCGCAATCAGTATCCTTCTTCTCTACCAATGAAGTTGTGCTGACAGCCCTGACAGCATCTTTCACAGGTCTGCACGGTCTGCATGAAAGCACACAAACACTTGAGGCCATGAAAAAAGGTGTCAACGAATCGCTTGAAACACTGGCTGATATTGGTGGCAAAGTTCAAGAAGCTGCCCTTAAAGCAGGATATGGCCCAACTGTATCAGCCGCATCTGTCAAAATGCTTGTTGATTCAGTCGTGAATTATCAAATTCGTAGCCAAGAAATCATCAAAGAAATGCGTGTGCTTGCAACTGAAAATTCCGAAGAAATCCGTGAAAGCGTAGAAGATGGCAAACGCCGCCTAACGCGTCTCGTCCAAGACGGTGCATCGAACGCGCTTTTACCAAAGACATAGATGACACAAGACGATCCTCAAACAGAGCCAGAAACAGACATAGAACAATCAAATCCTGTTTCCGATGCTCCTGCTAGTAAACAAACGCTAGACGATGTCCTCATTGCGATGGACATCGTCGACACGTTGCGCCATCGCGAACAATTGGTTTTACGTGAACTAGATGCTGATGCGCGTGAACAAGAGCTGATTGAACGCCTAAAAGAAATCTATGCAGCTCAAGGCATAGACGTTTCAGACGATAAATTACGCGATGGTGTTAAGGCACTTGAAGAAAATCGTTTTGTCTACACGCCGCCCAAAGATAGCTGGAAAACCAAACTCGCCAAAATATACATCCAGCGTGATAAATGGTTAAAGCCCGTAGCTGCTGGTTTTGCTGCCCTCATCATAGCATCCGGGCTTTGGCATTTTGGCGTATCCATGCCGCAACAAGCCAAATCAGAGCTAGTTCAAACGCAATTAAACGAAACCATTCCTGCTGATCTGACAGCTTTGCGTGATGATATTCAAGCAATGGCAACAGATGACAAAATCAAAGTCCGCGCCGAAACTTATTATCAAGACGGCGTCACAGCATCTACAGATGGTGAACACGCGCAAGCGCTTGCTGCGGTCGCTTCTCTAGAATTGCTAAAAGATGATCTAGAAGCTGAATACACCGTGCGAATTGTTTCACGCCCCGGAGAATATTCCGGCCTGTTCAGAATACCGGATGACGCCCCGCAGCGCCCCAATTATTATCTCATAGTTGAAGCAATTGATGGTGCTGGTCGCGTCATCGAAGTGCCCATTTCCAGCGTAGAAACACAAGCGGCAAAGCGCGTGTCCATCTGGGGTGTGCGCGTGCCTAAAGACATTTTCGATAAAGTCGCAGCAGATAAAAAAGACGACGCCATTCTACAATTTTCTGAAATTGGCGCGAAAACCAAGGGAGACCTAACCCCACAATACTCCATCGACACGCTCGATGGAACGATATTTAACTGGTGATGAATAATGCCTAGGTCAATTAATGGACGCGAAGCGCTCGAACAACTTGATGAGAGCATTCTCCGTGCACGCAAGCAGCTTGCGCATGCCTTAGAAGCATCCGATGACGCACGCGCACGCATTGCCCAAATCCGCAAAGAACAAGTCAGCACCTATCAATCCCTCGCTGAAATGCGTTTGGAAACACTCACTGACGACACAGATGCACACGAAGTCACCCTGCTAAACTCAGAGAAACGCGCTCAAATTCTCTTGCAATCACACGAAGCTTTCATTGCTGACGAGCAGGAAAAATTAAAAGCAGCCTCTCAAGAAATTTCTCGGCTGGAAAATGATCGCGAAGAAATATCTTCGCGCCTCGATGCTGCCGTAGAACTTTATGAAAAACGCGTCTCAAAAATACAAGCAAGCCTTGTTGAAGATGAAGATTATCAATTGCTTGCAGAAGCAATGGAAGATGCAGCAGCCATTACAGAACGCGCACACTCCAAACTTGCACTCGCTCAGGAAGACCGTGAACAAAAAGGGCAACCATATGAAAACGACCCACTGTTTTCCTATTTGTGGAGCCGCAAATTCAGAACACCCGATTACAAAGCGCCGGCATTCATTCGTTTTTTAGATAATTGGGTCGCTAAATTATGTAAGTATGATCAATCATATCTCAATTATGGGCGCTTAACCGAACTCCCTGTGCGACTAAGTGAGCATGCTCAAAAAACGCAACAAAGTTTAAAACAAGCAAGTCAGGCGCTTGAAGCAGCTGAAACACAGGCTTTAACAGATGGCGGCGCTGATACTCTCAAAAAGAATGTCGATGAATTACGCTCTGCTATTGAGGCATTAGATGCCCAAATGGATGCGGCAGAAGCGAGACATCAAGCCTTAGCTCAATCCCATGACTCAGCTATCAATGCAGAATCTGGCCCAGCAATGGAAGCCCGCCGCGTGTTGGAAAACGCACTAAAACGCGCAAGCTTTCCCGACCTTCGCATACTGGTCGCTGAAACGATCACTCCTGAAGATGATCGTCTCGTTGACAGATTGGTCAAACTCAGAACTGAAGAATTAGAATTTGAAGTAATTTCTGAAGATCTGGAAAATGGCCCTAAAGAGCGCCGAAAAGATCTTTCATTACTCGAGCGCTTAAGACGCGAATTTAAAGCCGCAAAATTCGACAGCCCGTATGCGACTTTCAAAACCTCTAGTATCGAAACTGTAATTACAGCCCTTCTCAGAGGCCACACAAATATAAGCGGTGCTCGCCGACTGCTTAACAAAGCAATAGTTAGACGCACACCGCGCGTAGACCCTGAATTTGGCGGAAAAAGCCGCTCATCAACGTTAGGCTTGCCATCAATATTTGGAGATATCGCCATAGAAATCGCCAAGGAAGCCGCGCGCCAGAGCACAATGGGAGGCAGTGGTAGAAACTCTCCTTTTGGTGGCCGACCTACAACACGTCGCTTTCCATCAAAACGTTCTTCTTCAGGAATCAAATTCCCATCTTCTGGAGGCTTCGGCGGCAAGGGTGGTGGATTTAAAACCGGTGGTGGTTTCTAAACAAACCTTTAAAAGACACCATTACCATTACTACGATTATTGTACATTTAAACAAATGAAAATTAAGCAAGTTACCCTATAAGCAATGAAGCATTACTGATACTAGCCTTCTTTTGAAGTGTTCATGCTAGGTTGTATTGCACACGCTAAATGGAGACACTCTGTGTTCTTCGTGAATGTTTAAATTTGTAATGGAAATCGCTGGCATGAGCCTCGACGCTATGGATCCGGACAATAATGCAAGTAACGATACATATCGTATTGCAAAATTGCGCCAGCACAAAAGCGAAAAACACAAATTACACAATACACAACCTGATCAACCCGCCAAACGTTTTCCAATAGATCGCTCTGGTCTACGTTTTATACTGCGCATATTTGATTTTACCGCCGGCTTTGCAATTATTCTTATTGCTTGTCATCTTCTAAAAATTGATCTGCTAAGCGAAAACCTTAGAACTTCTCTGCCCTACATAGCAGCGCCATTATTTGCCTTCTTGGGCATGCGTATAACGGGTGCCTATCGTTTTGCATTTGATGAACATCCACTTACACACATTGGACGTGTTTTGCTTGGCTCAAGCCTTGGGGTGGCACTTGTTCACATCATTAGTTTGGTTTTCAATCTTGGTGATGATCAGCTTTACCAAATTTCTGCAATTGTTTTGTGTGGCTTTTTGGGATTGCACGCGCATTACGCCGCTCTTCTTCGTTCTCTCACGCGTTCTGGCGCGCTTGCAGATAATGTCGTTATCGTCGGTGCGACCCCTGCTGCTTTTGATTTAATCGAAAAAAATCGCAAAAAACGTGAGATGAATATTCTAGGTGTCTTTGAAGACAGGCTAGATCGCGCACCCGCAGCAATCGCGGATGTTCCGGTCCTTGGGAAAGTCGATGATCTACTCGAATGGGATAAACTTCCTGATGTCGACAGAATTATCCTCACAGTGACATCAACCGCACAAGAACGTGTTCGTACCCTAATAGATCGCCTGCGCCTTTTGCCTCAAGAAGTGATTCTCATGCTGGACCTAGATGGGTTTAGTCCAGAGAAAACCTCAATTGCCAATATGGTCGACACACCCGCAGCTTATGTTTCAGGTGCGCCCAAAGATGTCAGACGTGCCGCGATCAAACGCGGTTTAGATATCGTGGTTGCAAGCGCCATGCTCATACATTTCTTGCCATTTATGATGATCATTGCAACTTTGATCAAACTAGATAGCCAAGGCTCAATTTTCTTTAGACAGCGACGTCATGGTTTTAACAATCAGATTATTCGTGTCTGGAAATTTCGGACTATGCACCCCGATAAAGCGGCTGAAGATGGCACAAAAGTCATCCAAACCGTGAGCAATGATAAACGTGTCACACGTATTGGTGCTTTCTTACGTCGCACAAGTTTGGATGAACTTCCCCAACTCATAAATATTCTAGTTGGAGACATGTCACTTGTCGGCCCTCGCCCCCATGCCGTTGGCATGACAACCGAGGAAGTTGAAGTCCACAATATCGTCGCTGAATATGCACACCGTCACAGAATGAAACCAGGCTTGACCGGTTGGGCACAAATCAATGGATCTCGCGGCCCAGTCCATACAGCAGAGCTTGTTAAAGATCGCGTGCGTTTAGATATGGAATATATGGAAAAAGCATCTTTCTGGTTTGATTTATACGTCATCCTGATGACTGCTCCCTGCCTTTTGGGCGACTCAAAAACACAGCGCTAGGCATCCAATATGAACACAACGCCCCAACTTAGCGCCAACCCACCCGTTCGCGACACGACAACCCCACGCGAAATCGTGGTTGATAACCCGCACTGGAAAGACAAGGCAAACCAAAAGCTGTCTATTCTTGTACCTAGCTATAAAGACGATCCAGAAGCTTTATTGGCCTCACTATCCAAATGCAAAAATGTCGAAGACATCGAATTTATTCTTTATGATGATGGCGGCGGAGACCGCACACTTATTGAGAAAATTTCGGCGCACGCAGCTGAGGCCAGCTTTCCAGTTCGGATCATCTCTGCACAACACAATATTGGACGTTCAGGCGCGCGAAATCGTTTATTAGACTATGCACGCTGCAAATGGGTATTACTCCTTGATGCCGACATGCTTCCCGATAACGAAGATTTCCTGACCAATTACATCCAAGAAATATCAGTTCATCCCGACCCTAAACTTATCGTCGGCGGATTTTCACTTAAGCAAGCCTCAACGGCCCCAGAATATGCTTTGCATCGGTGGCAAGCTGAAAAATCAGAATGCATGTCTTCTAAGCTGCGCAACACAGAACCTGGGCGTTATGTTTTCACAAGTAATGTTCTTGCCCATGCAGACCTATTTGAAGAAGTCCCTTTTGACGAAACATTCAGTGGATGGGGCTGGGAAGATGTCGATTGGGGATTGCGTATAGCCAAGACTTATCTAGTTCTACACATAGATAATACAGCCACTCATTTAGGCCTTGATACAGATCAAGATCTCATGAAAAAATATGGCAAATCGGGTGCTAATTTTAAAAAAGCGATTGCGAAACATCCCGACGCTTTGAAATCAACAAGTCTATATAAAGTTGCTAACAAGCTAGCGCCGATACCATTCAAGCCCGTGATCAAATCCATAACTGGTAGCATTGCAAAAACGCACTTTTTTCCAATAAAGGTTAGAGGTCTCGCCCTAAAATTATGGCGTGCAACCATATATGCGGAGGCTCTTCATGATTGATTGGCATTACACACCCTCTCGTACCCTTCCCGCCAAATTAAAACGCCGCATGACACAGTGGAGACATGCAGCTCCAGTTGATGTGAGCAACACACAATTTCATGTATCATTCACCTTTGATGATTTTCCAATGTCGGCGGTCAATGGTGCCAATATCCTCGAATCTCATGATGGGCACGCAGCATTTTATGCCTGCACAAAAATGATAGGCACACACGGCGCATATGGGGACATGTACGATATCAAAACCATGTTAGACCTTGAAAACCGTGGACATGAAATTGGCGCGCATACCCACAGTCACCTTGATTGCGCTCAAAGCAAACGTGAAACCGTCTTAAATGATATTGACGCAAATATTTCTGCCCTCATGGAAGCCGGTTTAAAAAAGCAGCCCACAAGTTTTGCATACCCATATGGAGAAACCCTTTTTGATACCAAAAAAGAAGTATTCAAAAAGTTTGATCTGTGTCGCGGTATTCTTCCCGGAATTAATGTTGGAAAAGTTGATCTCGCTCAATTGCGGTGTTTTGAACTAAACGAAAATCCAGCCACACGCATTCGAGCAATAAATGCTATCGAAGAAGCAGGCAAAACTGGCGGCTGGGTGATTATATTTACACATGATGTATCACCTCAGCCAACTGCGTATGGAACCACTACTGGGATCGTCGAAGAATTGTGCCAACTGTCAAAAGCAGCAGGCGCAACGCTTTCAACGCCAACTGAGGCAGCAAGAAGCTACGGCCTAATCTCATGAACCAATCCGTAAAAGTCAGTATTGTTATTCCAACATTTCGCCGCAATGACGGTTTGGAAAATGCCATTACCAGCATTCTGAATATGACGGATGCTGCTTTGGAAACGGCTGAAATCGTCGTCGCAGACAATTCACCCGAAGCCGGCGCCAAATCCACAGTAGAACAACTCAAACTCAACACTAGCCTACCAATAAACTATGTCGGTGAACCCACTCCGGGCGTATCAAATGCACGAAATGCTGGTCTAGCTGTAGCAAATTCTCGTCTAATTGCCTTCATTGATGATGATGAAACTGCCCAAAATGGATGGCTAGATAATTTAGTCGCAGCTCATCAAACGCTCGGTGCCGCTGTCATTTTTGGACCTGTCGAAACTGTGCTTCCAGCCGGCACACCTCCCGCGCATAAGCAATATCTGGAAGATTTTTTCTCTCGCAAAGGCCCAAGCGAAACCAAATTAATTGATGAAGCTTTTGGCTGTGGAAATGCTTTCCTTGATTTGGATCGCATTCAACCTTGCCTTCCTGAAAATGAACCTTTTTTCAATAAGGTAGCCAATGAAACTGGCGGCGAAGATGACTATCTTTTTGCTCGTGTGAAACAGCATGGCGAAACATTTGGCTGGGCACATAATGCAATTGTCGATGAACACGTCCCCGAAAAACGTGCACATTTAGGTTATACACTGAGGCGTGCATTCGCCTATGGACAGGGCCCCTCCACCAATTGCTGGCGCAATAATGACGGCATTGATATTCCTCGCTTATTGATGTGGATGGTCATAGGGACAGGTCAGTTTATTATCTATGGAATTGCTGCCTTAGCGATGTTTGCAATCAAGCATCCCAAACGCGCATATATGCTGGATAAAGCTGTAAGAGGATTAGGAAAACCACTATGGTTTCCGCCATTTATTCTACAATTTTATGGGGATATTCCCGATAAGAAAAAGCGCAAAAAAGTTATCAAAAGCGCAACTTAACCAAACTCACAAACTGAGAATAAGTTAAGCTACGCTCAACCTAAATTAGCCTGAAATTTCATCCGCTAATCGGGCATCTGCTTTGGTTGCATTGAGAACAATTCCCATACATGTGCCACCATGGCCTTCAATTTCTTGTCCAAGCTTGGACACCTGAGTCGCAGGTGTTTTATCAGCTCGCACAACTAAAGCAGTTGCATCCATTTGCGAACAGATAGCCAAACCCGCTGAAGATGTTTCTAACGCAGGTGCATCGATAATGACCCAGTCAGCTATCTCTCTAACGGCTTTCCAGTAGTCCGCTCCTGTCTTAACCCGCACGCGAGCGCTTGATTCTAAACGTTCTTTTCGAAACCTAGACACAAGTAATTTAGTATCCGCCACACGATGCATAACAAATAGTCCCGCATCGTTCTTCTTACCAGGCGGTGGTGGGGGTGGCGGCGGTGAGATAGAAAAAAAAGAAGCGCCAGACATTTCAGCGTTATGAGCTGGACCAACCTGACCAAATGAATCAACAAAATCGCCGCCGCGATCAAAAGCATTAAATAACCGACCATCCATAAGATTTAGATCAATCAGCCATACACCCTTGCGCGCACGTTGAGCCGCTAACATAGCAAAAGAAGCAGCCACACTCGATGTGCCTTCGCCTGCCATAGCAGACATGAACATAATCGTACGACCACCATTATCCACTGGTGCTCGTGTTGCAACACGCCAAGTTTCAGTTAAATCTTTTCGTAAGTCTTTCATCACTCAAATTCACTACATCTTATTTTGCCGCTATAATTGGTTTCAACATAGAAAAACTAAGTTAACTTTTTGAAAAGTATATTTTTCATTTAAACAACAAACACTTAGCTTTATTGTTTCGATGTCACACCAATGACAGGCAACCCTATTGTCTTTTCAGTTGAACGCCGCGTTGAGAGACTTTTACGACTAAATGCAACAAGTAAGCCCGCGATTAATGCAGTAAATCCAGCAAACATCCCTGATGCCAAAACAATCGGTATCTTCATACTCGAACCTTTAGATGGTGGTAATGCCCTATCGACGATTACAACACTCCCGCTTGAACCTTCCGAAATCTGAACTTCTGCTTTTTTCGATTGCTCTCGCGTTGCCAATTCAACCATCGCTCTTTCTAACACGTCACGCTCTCGGCGAAGTTTCTTATATTCTGGTTGCAACAAAACGAGTTCTTTCTGTCGCTGAGACACTTCATTGACCTGACGTTTTAACTCCGCCGCGCGAGACGTTGCCGCATTCAAATCAGATTGAACATTCGTGATAGTAGAGATTAATTCTTGATACGCTGGGTTTGGACCAGTTCGACGAACACCGCCATCATCACTCTCCAACAGTGATTTCATACTCGCTATACGCGCATCTATTTCTAAAACAGCGCGGCTATCAGGCAAATATCTTAGCAATAATTGCTCACGTTCTAACTGGAGGTCCAGCACACGTTGTGATGCATTTGTCTCAACTTCTAGCGCAATCGTTTCTGGCGTAGTTGGCAGCATTGCACGCAAACCACTCAAACGACCTTCACCTTCTTTCACCAATGCCTCAACGGTCAAAAGTTCATTGCGTAAATTCACCAATGTCGTGCCAACAGACAATCGATCTGTATCAAATTCACCAATCTCATTTTCAACAAGGAAGTCGCGTAGCAATGATTCAGCTTCACTTAAGGCCTCACCCACAAGATATCTTTGACCAGCCACAGCCGCAATATCATCTTGATCACTTTGAATTTCTCTATAGTCGACAAATTGTTCCAGAAATTTATTGACAACATCGGCGGCAACAATTGGATCTTCATGCTTAAAGACAAAAGTAAGCAAGGGTGATTTCACCCCGTGAGATGCACCAAAATTTTGGTTCAAAGCATCATATGCAGAGGCTTCCAATTTTCGAATTTTTTCAGGGTCATTCGTTTCTGCTATCTCTTGGGCAATTTTAGGATAGATGTGTCCAATCCCCATCTGATCCATAACGCGACGCGCTAATATAGGGGAATTGGCTTTCTCAGCTTCCGCACTAACAATCGCTTCAGTTTCAATAGAAACACCACGTCCAGCATCTCCGACAAGCGGGTCATAAATATATTGCTTATCCAACGTGACCTGCATTGTGCCGAATGCCGTATATGTTTTGGGCATGGTCATAGCAAACAGAACACCCAGTATTACGATAGGCAGAAACACCAATATCATAATCCAAAGTGATCGCCACAATTGCAAGAATATATCGCCCACGCCAAAACGTGGACGAACGCGTAAATTCACACCGCGTTGTTCGCGCCGGTCAGGCATTTGGGTGGCTTGATTGTCTTGCATCATATTCTGATTCTGCTTTATCTAAACAACTTGTTCGTTTGTCGCTTGATTTGCCTTAATATTTCATTATCCAAAACGGATGCATTAAGAAAGCACCATGATGAAAAACAACGCATCCATCCTCGCACTCGCTGTTCTGTCAATATCGGCATGCTCTAGCCCTCAACCGGGACCAAGCGCGCCGACTTTTCAATCAACGACTTTCTCAAAATGGTCGCAAAATGATGCAGCCTACAGGTTCTACCCAGGCGATAAGTTAAACATAACTTTCAGACAAGCACCTGAATTGGACCGAGAAGTTGTTATTGCTCCAGATGGACGGATAAGCCTTCCACTCATGGACCCTGTCGTTGTCGCGGATCTTTCTGCTTTCGAACTACAAAAAATTCTAGAGCGCATCTATGCTAGAGAATTGGTGGATCCCTCTCTCACAGTTACGCCAGTTGAATTTGCGTCCCAACAAATATTTGTCGGTGGTGAAGTCAATAATCCGGGCGTATTTCCATTGCCGGGCCAAATTGATCCGCTGCAAGCCATTGTCTTAGCTGGTGGCTGGAACGATAATTCCAAACCTGAACAAGTCATTATTTTACGTCGCGATCGAAATGGTCAAATCATGACCCGCGTTGTTGACGTAAAAAATGCTCTTCGTGACCCAAGCAATCTAGACATTGGACCATTAAAACGGTTTGACGTCGTGTTTGTATCCCGCAGCCGCATAGCAAATGAAAACAAATTTATACAGCAATACGTACTATCAGCATTGCCAATTGATTTTTCATTCTTCTACAACCTAAAAGACAACGCCTTCTAACTCAGATTGCTGAACTAAACACTAGGCATCACAACCGAAATTAATGTGCTTTTTGCATCCATTCGCGGGCAGCACGTTGTGCCTGACGAAGCTCTAAAGATGACATGTAGTCAACCATTTCGCGACGTTGCTCACGTGCTTCACGAACACCTTTAAGAGCGGCAAGGTTAAACCATTTGTGTGCTGCAACGTAATCAACGGCAACTCCTAGTCCTGTAGAATACATAAGTCCCACACGGTAAATTTCTTCACCAGCAGATTTGTTTGTTAAGCTCGCTTCAGGAGCTTCGATCAATGCATCAGCATAAGCCATTTTTTGTCATTCCTTCGACAATGAGGCTCTGTGTCGGGTTATTCCCCATGATCAAAGAGCCTATCCACCATAAACCATCACCTTCTCCGGCGATGTATGCAGTGAACTAAATTACTGTTGATCTATAGTTAATTACATCAGTAAATACTTCAAAACGGCTAGTTGTACATGAATTTTCTTTTACTGTTATTTAAATAGAAATAGTAATTATCAAATCATTACTTCAAATCCAAAAATTCAAAGACATTATATTTACCATGTTAGGCAAAATTAAAATATAGTTTACCAAACATAGGATATCTTCGAGAGAACGATATCTATGGCTTAAGTCTTGCAGGATCAATGGACTAAGATAAACAAACAAACGACAAGCCCACCGACGCCCCTCACGGCGTTCCCAGCCATCCAAGCTCTGCACAGAACCCATATGCACCCCAAACCCAATATCAGATTTGCCACATTAAAGGACACTGGCGAGATCAACCATTTACTTGGACTGGCTTGGTTCACACAGCATTCTGAAGCTGGATGGAAATGGCTATTTGAAGACAATCCCGCTCAGGGTGAAATTCCACCAGGAATAGTTAGTATTGGCAAAGATGGTGCCCTCAATGGTTTTGTTGGCTGCTGTATAAAGCGCTTTTCTCAAAATGGGGAAACACTCACGGCAATGACTGGTCACTCATTGGTGGCACACCCTAATCATCTAAGCGCCGGCTTTCGTTTAATGGTGAATTTGCTCCATCAGAAAGTCGGCTTTGGGACTTACACACTCAACAATAATGAGATAGCAGCTCGCATATACCCTCGCATTTCTCAAAAAGCGGGATACAATAACGTACCAATTTTTGGGCAGGCAGCTCGAATGAGCCTACAATGGATCACGAACCCAGCGCTGCAAATTCAAGCTGGCCTGAAACGCCGCTATCACATCCAAACAAATTTCAAAACAGCCCGGAATGGTGTTGAACGGTTTTCAACTTACACGGCACCTCCAACTGATAAAATCAAGTTGCCGAAATATACATCTTTGATAGCTGACCATCACCAGCATGAAACCGCGCTTAGCTTGTTCTGGTCACGTTTAAGCAGCAATGAGGGCATTTTCACTTATAGAGACAAAGCAACCCTCGATTGGATTTTAAGTAACCCCGACGCACAAACCCCTCCTATCTTTATTACATATGATCGAGGTGACGGTATCGAGGGCTGGCTGATAGGGCTTATATCTAAAGAGTCTGAAATAGCACCGCCAATACTCAGCATTATAGATCTCATTGCACTACCAGAATCACAAAACACAATTCTGCCCGAACTTATTTCGGCTGCGCGGAAAATTGCGTCTAAAATGAAACTCATGAAAGTGCATCTTCCGTATGCCTCCCAAGAAACTGTAAAAGCTTTGGAGAATTGCATCACACCATCCAACATAAAAACAACCGATTATGCCCATGCGCACGGATGCTTCTATTCACCTTACCGCGTTGAAGAATTTGAAAAAAACTGGAGCCCAACACCATTGGATGGTGATTTTTCGTTTTGTTTAAGACCAATGCCGATACGTTAGATCTGCGCTCAATCACTTTCATTTTGGATTAAGGGCTGAGATTGCACCCTTGTAAGAAGATGCAAAACAATTGAATGATCATGCTGTATTAACCTCAACGCATCTTTCCATATTAACGGAGCAGAAAAGTTGTTCAACAACGACACGTGCCTTTCAAAATGGCACAACAGCCCACATTCATTAAATGGACCTCTGTATTGGATCGAACGTGCGTTAGTTTTCTTCATTGTTTTAACATACTCAGGACTATGGATTGCAATACTCTTAGGTAGAGCCGCAGAAACACAAAGCATGATAGCACCTGACCCAGGACCAATAGCGCGGGCTTCTTGGTTTCCTGCATATCTGGCATTGATTGGGTTATTGGGGCTAAATATAAAAAAGCTAGGAAGTGCGAGCTTAAAATTCTGGCCCATAATTTTATTATTAGGTTTAGCAGTCGCTTCGGCAAACTGGTCTTTAGATCCAAGCCTAACACAGCGACGTGCCATTGCACTTAGCTTCAGCTTTATGTTCGGTTGTTATCTTGCGATACGTGCCCCCCTAGTCGACACACTAAGGATCATTGGTTGGGCATGGCTAACGATTTGTTTCCTCAATTTTCTTCTTATTTTTGGAGCCCCTCACCTTGGTGTCCACTCCGAATTACACGTTGGAGCGTGGCGCGGTTTCATGACCGAGAAAAACCATCTTGGCGGTGAAATGGCACGCGCAAACCTAATATTCCTTGCACTTGTATATTTCGATCGAAAAACACCAGCAGGTCAGAACAAAAAAGCATGGTGGTTAGGTCTAGCTTTAACGTGGATACTCATCTTAGGTTCCACATCTAAAACGGCGCTCATTGCAACGCTAATCCCATATTTAGGTTTTTTATTCTACAGCATCGCGATCCGCACACCGATATTAGGACTTTTAGCGTTTTGGGGTGGCCTGAGTTTAGCTGGTATCGGTTACGCCATAATATCCATTTCGCCTGAAACTGTTGTTGCGCTGATTGGGAAAGACCTGACGTTTACCGGTCGGACAGGCATTTGGGCTATCGTGATTGATTTAATCAATCAGCAAAAATGGACGGGTTATGGATATGGTGCATTCTGGGTCACGCCTGATGGTCCAGTTGCATTTATCGTGAACACACTGGAATGGAACGTGCCAACAGCCCATAATGGATGGCTGGAAGTGGGATTGGCCATCGGATATCCTGGATTAATCCTGATTATCTGCATCTCACTATTTGCTTTAGGCAAAGCTGCATATCTGGCAACAGGCAAACATGGCCCATTTGTCTTTCTCATGCTTTTTCAAATAATTCTATTTTCCTTGTCAGAAAGCATATTGATGCAACAAAATTCGCATGCATCATCCCTATTCTATTTCTTCACTGCTTACGCATTTATTGCTCGCAAAGTCGCAACAGACTCACAAACACCTCTCTTAAGCGCCCCGCATTGGGCGCTACCACCGCGTACTACGAAGAAACGCAGCTAATAAAATTGGGCATCAACCAGAGGAATGCTTCTGCTGTTAATGAAAAAGAGCTTCTAAAATAGGCGGAGACCAAGATTTGGTTTCTTCATCATAGATGGCAAAAGCAGCACCAAAATCCCACAAACACCAACCAATGCCGGCATCCTCTGCAGATTGACGGTAATACTTAATCCATTTAGCGCGTTCGCTTTCAGGAACCCGTTTGTAAACGCCAAATTCTCCCAAGAAAATTGGTTTTCTCAACTCTGCCCCCAACTGACGAGCTTCACTGAATAAGGAAATCACATCTTTTCGCTCTTGCTCTGTCCCCCACACTCTGCCTGTTGGATAATCTTTCGCAGTAAAGCTTGCACCTTGATGCGTAAATTCAAACGGACCGTAATCATGAAAAGTCACGATTATACGCGGATCATAAGGAAAGCGCATTTTTTCAAGGCCAGAGAAATTTCCCCAATGATCTCCGCCGAGCATAATCCAAGGATCGCTTCCAGCATTATTTCTGATGGTTGCAACCATTCGCGCATTCAATGGGATCAATTCTTTGCTCGTTAGCTCAGCCATTGGCTCATTGAGCACTTCAAAAATGATATTTTCGCCATGTCCGCGAAATCTTCTGGATATTTGCCGCCACATTGCATCCAAACGGTCAACATGTGCGGATGGCGTCTGCATGATTTCTTCATAATGATGCACATCAATAATAACCTTCAGACCGTTTAGAAGCGCGACATTGACGACATGTTCTACACGCGCAAAAAAGGCTGGGTCTATTATATAGGGTGCTTCTTTTTGAGTATGAGCTGACCACCTAATCGGTAATCTAACAGTTTCAAAACCTGCTTTCGCAATTTCTTGCAGATGCTCATCTTTAATAATGTATGTCCAATCGCCTTCATTGGGCGCATCAAGAGCGTTCCCCATATTGATACAGCGCGAAATCGGACTTTCAGGAAGCACCAGCTGGTGTGCGGAATAGGAAGATTGTGAATCTTCACTCTGATGTACATAGGCATATCCACCGCCAATAGCGCAGACGGAAAAAACGGCCCCCAACAATCCCCACCAAATTTTTTTCATCGCTCTATTACCTAATATATCAAAACCAATTTCAGACGGGCTCTACTGTGAATATTCAGAGCCAATGCCTTTATATGTCTGCATCCCTATTATATCGTCACATATGTTTTCAATTCCAAAACACAGCGCATGCAGCTTGATGTTTCGTGCTGAAGGTGCCCTCTTTGGGCAAAACTGTTATAATTGCCAAAACAAACCATTATTCCAAACACCAATAACGCGATCTTTAAAAGAAAAATATAACCCGTAAAAAGATATGGTATTCAAAGGGCCTAATTCACTCTAAACAAGGCCCCTACTTGAATCTGGAGAAGTTTGATGTCCCTTGACGCTGTTGTGTCCGCTATTGCCCCTGTATCCATGTCTCAGCGTGAAAATGCACCAGAAGCATTTGCAAAAGAACTCGGTGAAAGCTTTAAGCGTTATGGATTTGCGGTTCTTGCAGATCACGGTTTGGACCAAAATGTGCTTGATACAGCTCTAGAACGCACAAAAACATTTTTTGCAATGTCAGACGTTGAAAAGGCTAAGTATAAACATACACCTGAAGGTCAGCGCGGTTATTTCCCATTCGGACAAGAAATTGCAAAAGATGCAAAACATGTAGATCTAAAAGAATTCTGGCACATTGCGCGGGATCTACCCGAAGGTCATCCCTATTCAGACATCATGCCGCCCAACATCTCCATAGATGAAATACCTGATTGGCATCAGCAGACATACGCTATGTTTGAAGCATTGGACCAACTTGGTTTAAAAGTGTTGTCTTCAATAGCAATTTATCTGGGTCTTGAAGAAAACTGGTTTGATGATGCAATGCGGGATGGAAACTCCATACTTCGCATGCTCCATTATCCAGCTCAGGAGACGCCACCTCCAGAGGGGTCTGTGCGTGCCGCAGAACATGGTGATATTAACGTCATCACTCTTCTCTTGGGTGCTGAGGAAGGTGGGCTAGAGGTCAAAGACCGCGACGGTCGTTGGCTCCCTATTACACCGCCAGCTGGATGTCTCGTTGTCAATGTAGGTGATATGCTGGAGCGTCTTACAAATCACATATTGCCATCAACACTTCATCGTGTTGTGAACCCAAAACCAGAGCGCTCAAAATTTGCCAGATATTCAACACCCTTCTTCGCACATTTCAGACCAGACTTTGAAATCAAAACCCTAGAAACCTGCATATCTGACGAAAATCCTAATCGGTATGAACAATCAATCTCTGCGAACGATTTCCTACTGCAAAGATTAAAAGAAATCGGCCTAATTTAGCATTTAGCCAATCATTCAGTTGGATTTACGCGTCCTCGTAATTTTTTAACCTGCCCACGTTTTGTTTTCGTGTCAGTGCGTTTACGTTTAGCTGACAGGCTAGGTCTTGAGGCAACCCTAAATTTTGGCCGATGCGCAGCTTCATTCAGCATGCTCAACAGACGCTCTCGGGCGTCTTCTCGGTTCAATTGTTGGGTTCTGTGTTGCTGCGCCTTGATAATAATCCCGCCATCTTTGGTGATTTTAGAAGATAGCTTCGCTCTCATTCTGCGCTTAGTGGATTCAAAAATAGTATCACAATTGAGAAAGTCGAACCTTAACTGAACAGCAGTAGAGACCTTGTTCACATTCTGACCTCCAGGCCCACCTGCGCGAATAAAGCTCTCCTCCAAAAACGGTTCAATGTCTGTAAAAGTTATATTTGTCATAGTGTTAAGCCGTGCAGGGCCTCTATAATATTGCTTCAATACTAGCACAAATCCTGCATTTCACTCAGGAAAACGTGATGTTTATGAACAGATGTGTTCAGCTTCAGTTCATACTAAGGGCCGCAGAATTTAGCTAAGTTAGCGCATGAATGTACGTTTACATTCTTATAGACTTATCAGCGCTATTTGAAAAATAACAGGAGAACCTGTTCATGGCTTCAATAAAATCAATGTATTCAGCGTTTAGCATCGCTGGCCTCGTCGCCACAAGCCTTGCTATTTCCCCGAGTGCATTTGCTCAAAACTACGAGAGATCATCCCGTCAACAAGAGCTTGCTGGTGCCCACCATGCAGAGCGTAAAGGCTCAGCTCAACGCGTATCCCAAAACCGAAAGCATAATGATCACCGGAACGCAGGTAACCGCGCAGATCGTAATGATTATCGTGGCGACAACCGCTCAAACCGCAATAACAATGATCGCGCTTACCGGAACTCAGATTATGATCGTCAGTGGCAACATGCAGACAAAAACTACAACAACCATAACAGCCATGACAATCGCTATAAAAACAATAGAAACACGCGTCCACCGGCTGTTTATCAAAAACACCGCACAACACCCGTTTATCGTAGCGCAACTCATATAAACGGTTTTTACAACCCAAGAAGCTTCCGTGACAGGCGCTTTTACGGCACACGGCAGCATGGTCATTATCATGCAGGATATGACCATTTATATTGTCCAAATCACTCTGGAACGCGCTACCATATAGGTGGAAGATATAACCGTGCAAATACAAGTATCGTGATTAGCAATTATGGTCGCTATGGCCTACATGCACCGCCGCGCGGTCATCATTGGGTTCGCGACAGAGACAATGGCGACGCGATCTTAGCCTCCGTAGCTACAGGCGCAATCATAGGGCTGGTGGTCGGTATCATCGCCTCTGAACATGACGACCACAATGATCGTTATTACCGGCGCTACTAATCTCCCAACCTAACCCAAACGAAAAAGGGCGTTGAATTTAAAACTCAACGCCCTTTTCTGTTTCAGCAATTGGAAACTAAATACCAAGTTTGCTCTTTAGAATTTCATTCACGGCTTGCGGATTTGCTTTACCGCCAGACAATTTCATCGCCTGCCCCACAAACCAACCAAGTGCTTTAGGCTTTTTATGACCTTCAGCAAATTGCGCTTTAACTTGTTCAACTTGGTCTGGGTTTGCAGCCATGATTTCGTCAACCACTTTTTCAATTGCACCCGTGTCTGTGACTTGTTTCAAGCCATCACGTTCAACAATTGCTGCAGGATCAGCATCATCTTCTTCAATCAGTTTCTGAAAGACGTCTTTCGCGATTTTTCCTGAAATGGTTTTGTTCGCGATCAAATCAATCAACCCGCCCAATTGCTTTGCGGAAACAGGACTGTCTTCTAATTCAAGATCAAATTTGTTCAGATAACCAAACAGTTCCTGAGTGACCCAGTTCGCAGCCATTTTAGCATCGCGCCCTTTAGCCACCTCTTCAAAGAAAGCCGCCTTATCAGACTCTGCTGATAAAACACCTGCATCATAAGCTTTTAGGCCATATTCATCTATAAAGCGCTGCTTTTTCTGGTCTGGCAACTCTGGTAGGTTTGCCTTGATCTTATCAACATATTCTTGCGTCAGAACGAGTGGCAATAAGTCAGGGTCAGGGAAATAACGATAATCATGCGCATCTTCTTTCGACCGCATAGACCGCGTTACACCTGTTTCAGCATCAAATAGACGTGTCTCCTGATCAATGACGCCGCCATCTTCGATAATTTCCACCTGACGGCGCGCTTCATATTCAGCAGCCTGCTCAATAAAGCGGAACGAATTGACGTTTTTAATCTCACAACGTGTTCCAAGATGAGAGAAATCACCCGTTTCTTGAAATTTGTCATAACCACCCACTTTACACACAGACACGTTTACATCTGCACGCAAATTACCTTCAGCCATGACACCATTACATGTACCCAAAGCAACCACGATAGACCGCAGTTTCTTGACATAAGCAGATGCTTCTTTAGGCGAGCGGATATCTGGCTTGGAAACGATCTCCATCAGCGCCACGCCTGACCGGTTCAGGTCAACATAAGTCGCGTTAGGGTCAAGATCGTGGATGGATTTACCAGCATCTTGCTCCATGTGGAGACGTTCAATTCCAACAGTAATGCTAGATCCGTCTTCCAGTTCAACTTCAATTTCCCCCTCACCAACGATAGGGTATTGGAATTGAGAAATTTGATAGCCTTGAGGCAAGTCTGGGTAAAAATAGTTTTTGCGATCAAAACGAGAGAACAAATTGATCTGAGCGTTCAGCCCAAGTCCTGTTCTCACAGCTTGCTCAACACAAAACTCGTTAATCACGGGCAACATGCCCGGTAGCGCAGTATCCACAAGTGCAACATTGCAATTTGGATCAGCCCCAAAATGGGTGGACGCTCCAGAAAACAGCTTTGATTTAGAAGTGATTTGAGCATGAACCTCAAGGCCCATGACCACCTCCCAATCGCCAGTAATTCCAGAAATGATGAGTGGTTTACGGTCCGACATACGCTTCGCCAGTTTAGTAGGATTTGAATCAGGATGATGTATAAAACATCTAATACCCTGTTTGACCCGATGCGGAACTTTTTTTCAATCCGTCAACCGATGTTTTCTTTAGTAAGATACACATCGATTGACGAAAAGTTTCATTTTCACCTATGCAACATCATCCCATTGCGGTGCAAAGGTAGGATCAAACAGTCTGCGATTGTTTGCGCGCAGCTTGTCGATCATAGACATTTCTTCTGCCGACAACTCAAAATCAAAGACATCAATGCATTCAGCAAGTGATGAGCGACGGGTCGCACGCGGTAAAGCGATAATACCTTCCTGCTGCATCATCCAACGCATAATGATCTGCGATTTAGACTTACCGTGATCAAGCGCAATGCGCGTAATCTCATAATGGTTCAAAGCTTCGCCATCAGCTGTTGGACCATAAGCTACAACGGCTGCTCCAGTTTTGTGTGTCGCATCGATCACCCGGCTTTGATTGATCAAAGGGTGGTACTCGATCTCATTGCACAAAATTGGACTTTCAGAATATTCTGACACGGCTTGGAACTGAGATGCTGTGAAGTTGGCTACACCAAGATGGTTTGTAAGCCCTAACTCCTTTGCCTCATTCATCGCATCAATTGTGCGGTGAAGTGAGTATTTCTCGTTTGGCCAGTGCAAAATAAGCATGTCCACATGATCTAAACGCAAGCGATCTAAGCTTTCCCGAACAGACCACAATAAATCATATGGTCTGTAATCATTGATCCAGACCTTTGTCGAAACGAAAAGTTCGTCACGTTTTACACCAGAATCTTTAATTGCCGCACCAATCTGGCGTTCATTATTATAAATCTGTGCGGTCTCAATATAACGGTAGCCTAACTTCAAGGCCTCTCGAACTTCTGAATTACAGGTAATCCCAGATAATCCACGTGTTCCTAAACCGATGCGAGGTAAGTCTACTCCAAAATGTGTCGTTGTGAGTGACATTATATCCACTCCTTAATTTGATTTTGCTTCCTTGCAATAAAGCTTTGATGCTTCACTACAGCGAACCAATCCCAATGTTGTTGATTTACATTGCCCTTTTAAAGCCTGTTATTAAGGGACATGGAACCCCTTAACCCAGTGCAATATATGGTCAGTATACACACTTTTTCAGCTAAAGCAATATCTGTATATACCTTGAATATACAGATATATTTTTATTGATAGGCTCTGTGTATCAATGCTTGGAGCTCAAATTAGTTCCACACAAATATAATAAACTGCGTTTCAATTTTCGTAAAGTTCATCCGCACACAGATCATTAACGGTTCGGCGAACAATACCACCAACTTCAATATCTACTAATGCGTCATCACGTGCGAGCCGTTTTAGTTTTCTCTCTAAAATGCCACTCTCAAACACCTGAGCAACACAATCATACCAGACTGGAGGCGCACTGCTCTGAGAAGGGTCCAACATCACAGAAACTTCAGAATTCACCAGCTGCAACGCTTTGGTACGCTGGTTTCCACCCTCTTCCAAGTCATTGACCAATACGCCCAAAGTGAGCGACAAAGCTGATATAGAGGCTAACAACACCTTATTCTCCCAAACTCTACTACTTACGCCACAGACAAATCCGTGCAGATACACAGATTAACCTTAAGTACAGAAAATGACATACTAAAATGCAGTCCACTTTCAGTTTGGAAAATCACCCCCCAAAAGATCTTCGCAAAAACAGATGAGCAGGTTCCATCAAAAACCTCAACACTTAATTACTAATTTTTAACAAAAAAATTTACAATAAAGTAGAACCAACTCACTGTTAACCATCACTATTTGATAGCAGAGATAATTGGTTCCCAGACATTTGCAGACAAATACTCAACGGCCTCTCAAGAGAAACTAGAGTCGCCTCGCCTTTGCATTTCACCATCTGGCAAACTGCAAAAAAAAACGACATGCATTTGGCAGTACACGTCGTTTTTTTTGAATTGGCACAGATATAATAATTAATTCCACCAAGCCTTGGCTTTGGAATCAAACTCTGCAGAATCTTCAATCACTTTTGCCACTCGGAAACAGCTTTCCTCATCAAGCGCTTTACCAATTACTTGCAATGACAAAGGCAAGCCTTGGCTGTTCAAGCTAACTGGCAAACTCATGGCTGGTAATCCTGCCAGATTTGCTGTGACCGTGAAAATATCATTGAGATACATCTCAACCGGATCAGCTGATTTTTCACCAAGTCCGAATGCGGCCGAAGGACATGTCGGTGTTAAAAGCGCATCACATTCTTTATAGGCTTGCTGAAAATCCATCAAAATACGTTTTCGCACTTTTTGAGCTTTCAGATAATACGCGTCGTAATACCCAGCTGATAGCACATACGCACCAATCATCAGACGGCGGCGAACCTCATCACCAAATCCTTCAGCGCGCGTGGTTGAATACACATCATCAAGGTTTTCACCCTCTTTGCGAATACCAAAACGCATCCCGTCATAGCGCGCAAGGTTGGATGATGCTTCAGCTGGCGCAACGATATAATAGGCCGGTAAGGCATATTTTGTATGCGGAAGAGATACATCAACAATCTCGGCACCCGCCGCTTTTAACCACTCAATACCTTGCTGCCAAAGCGCTTCAATCTCATCAGACATACCTTCAACACGATATTCTTTAGGAATACCAATTTTCATGCCCTTCACACCTTTAGAAAGGCTATCAGTCCATTTAGGCGTTTCGATGTGGAGAGACGTTGAATCCTTGTCATCTGCCGAACACATAGCTTCGAGCATCAATGCTGTATCTTCAACATTTTTCGCAATTGGTCCTGCTTGATCTAGTGAACTCGCAAACGCCACCATGCCATAGCGGCTGGCGCGTCCATAAGTCGGCTTAATGCCCACTGTCCCCGTAAAGGCCGCTGGTTGACGAATAGATCCCCCCGTATCAGATGCAGTTGCAGCTAGACACATATCCGCCGCCACCGCAGCAGCAGAACCACCCGATGAACCTCCAGGCGTTAATTGCGTCTCTTCTCCATTGCGCCGCCACGGGTTCACAACATTCCCAAAACACGACGTTTCATTAGAAGATCCCATGGCAAACTGGTCCATGTTGAGCTTACCCAACATAACCGCACCTTCATCCCAAAGGTTTTGCGTCACTGTAGATTCATATGTCGGCACGAAATTAGACAATATGTCTGAACACGCGGTTGTTCGAACACCCTTTGTACAGAACAATTCTTTGACACCGATAGGTGCACCTTCGAGAATACCGCCCTCGCCTTTAGCAAGTTTTGCATCTGATGCATCTGCCATTTCCAACGCTTTATCCGTTGTCACCAACGTATATGCATTGATTGCAGAATTGGCTTTATCTATCACATCCAAATGAGCTTGCGTAATTTCTCGCGCAGAGAAATCCTTGGCTTTAAGCCCTTTTACCGCATCAGTCAGTGTCAGTTTAGTAAGATCGCTCACGCAGCGCTCCCGTTTGATTGTGACGGCACGCTATCGAGCCGTTTTTCCATAAAAATACTCAGAGGATGATCATCATATCCTCCAAAAGGACCTCTGCGAAAATAGCCGGCGTTTTCATACAACGCGATAGCTTCTTTCTGCGGTGGTCCAGTCTCTAAATAAATAGCATCAAAACCTTTGCTCTGAGCGAGAGTTTCCAATTCCGCCAGCAGTTTTTTTGCAATACCTTTTCCTCGGGCCATTGGACGTACAAACATACGTTTTAATTCCAATTGCCCAAGCTTGTTTTCTTTCAGAGCTCCACAGCCTACGACCTGTTCGTCCAACTTAGCGATGTAAAACACACCATTGCTGAGAATTTCCTCTGGGGTCGTACGATGGCATACACTAATAGGATAGATAGAAAGCAAATAGGCATCCAGTTCGGCAATCAACGCCCGACCAATATCAGTGGTTGGATCTGCTTCACCAAGTTGAAAACCGTCCGCTAGCAATTGTCTATTCCACCACCTTAGGCACAACAAAAAAACCATCGGCTGAATTTGGTGCATTTGCCAAAACTTCAGCTTGCCTATTTCCATCATTCACTTCATCAGCGCGCATTGGAAGGCTGACTTCAACAACGGATGTCATCGGCTCGATACCTTCAACATCAACTTCGTTTAATTGCTCGATCCAACCTAGAATGCCGTTTAACTCCTGAGCCATTGGCTCAACACGCTCATCTTTGATCTTGATGCGAGAAAGACGTGCTGCTTTACGCACATCATCCGGGGTGACGCTCATGCCAACCTTGCCTCTTCAATTTATAAATCCACCAGCGAGGGGTACGACCAGTCGCGCCTTCGATCAAGTGTGTTTGCTCCTCAACAATGAAATGATTTAAATTTTGATGTATTTATAATGTGGCCTAGCCCCTAAAAGCGGCGCATACTCGGACAAATTCAAATAAAAAGGCAGTTTTATCATGAAAATTACCCATTCTTTGATTCCAGTCATCCTTTGCACACTCGGGCTATCAGCTTGCACAAGCACTGACAAAACGACACCTCAGTTCACAGAATTTGATCCGGCCGACCCTCGCATTGGTAAAGAAGTCAAAAGAGTTTGCCGTGGAACAGGTGTTGATGGGTTTGGTGAAACCACTCGAAATACTGTTGTTGTATCCACATCCGTAAACCAACAGCACATCTTAAAAGTCGCTAGCGGGTGCTTTAACCTGAAAAATGCCCAATCTATTGCAATGGACCAGTTCTCCAATTGCTTATCACGTGGTGATTCACTTATTGCCTATGAAAGTATATTTGGTCCCAACCAAAATGAGCGCCACCCCATCAAATGTCGCATAACAAACATTTATGAATATGACAAAGATGCCATCAAGAATTTGGATTCTCAAGCTACCGAACCCGAAACAGATATTGGTAATTAAAGCGCCTTCCCTCTATCCTTTGGGACGCATTCTGACTACAGCATTCCAATGGCAATATTAGAACTTGATCAACTCCCACCGCGTGGCCCTTTACTAGGGCTTGATCCCGGCACGAAAACAATTGGCATCGCTGCTGCTGATGGCCTGCGCATGATTGCCAGCCCAGTAGAAACAATCAAAAAGGGAAAAAAGCTGGCTCCAGCTTTAACCCGCCTGTTTGAGCTTTATGATGACCGTGCCTGTGTCGGCCTTGTTATCGGGCTACCCGTCAATATGGATGGAAGTCATGGCCCACGCGTGCAAGCTGTGCGCGCATTGGCTCGCAATATTCTTGAAAAACGAGACGTGCCAATTGCCTTTTGGGATGAACGCTTATCAACAGCAGCCGTTGAACGCACTTTACTCGAAGCAGACACCAGCCGCACAAAACGAGCAGAAGTGATAGACAAAATGGCCGCCGCATATATTCTGCAGGGCGCGATAGATCGACTATCAAATTAATGCTGTGTGAGTGCTTCAAATGCGACAACTGATTTTATCACTCTTTTCTATACTGATTTGTGCATGCTCCTCCGATAATAACTCACCCAAAATAGACGCAAAAAGCGAGACTTTTGTACTCGTCCATGGGTCTACAGGTGGCGGATGGGATTGGAAAACAATTGCCCAAAAACTAGAAGCCAAAGGATACAAGGCTTATCGGCCAACTCTCACCGGCCTAGGGGAAAGAATGCACCTCGCAAGTGAAAGTGTTACTTTAAAAACTCACATAGATGACATTGTAAACACTATCATTTTCGAAGACCTTCAAGATGTTGTCCTGACCGGTCACAGCTATGGTGGTGCCGTCATTACGGGCGTGATAAATGAAATACCAGAACGCATTAAACACGTTATCTTTCTTGATGCATTCGTTCTTGATGATGGAATGACAGCCAAAGATGCTTGGGTAAATTGGCCAACAGAAGATGCCATCATTGACGGGCTGGTAAATTTCTCTTGGCTCAAACCAGAAGATGGTTTCCCAAAGGATGTGCCACATCCATATAATACACTTACTCAGCCCGTTTCATACGATAACCCAAAAGCAAAAATGCTGAATGTATCCTATGTCGCTTTTATTCCAAAAGGCATGACGCAACAAACGCGTGCAGAAGATCCGTCTTGGATACGTGCACAAGATAGAGGTTGGACGATACGCACTTTTCCGGGCGATCACACCGTTTATCGGGACGAACCTGATGCATTTACCAAAATGCTCATAGAGGCGCTGAAAGACACAAATTCCAAATAATGCATTCTCCCAACTTATCTCACACCTCTTGCACGATAGTAATCGACTGGATAAGCCTGAGCTTAAGATCTAGCCAGAGTGCTCACTCTGGCGTCAGCCACTGGAAACACTAATGCTTGAATTCCCAATTGCTCTTGCTTTTGTCCTATCCATTATCGGTGGCTATTTATTTGGTTCAATTCCATTTGGACTCGTCATCACAAAAATGGCTGGGCTGGGCGATATCCGAGATATTGGTTCAGGTAATATTGGTGCCACCAATGTATTGCGGACTGGCCGTAAAGATTTAGCGCTTGCTACCTTAATTCTGGATGCTGGCAAAGCAGGTATTGCTGCTGCAATTTTCAATTTCATTTTTGATTTTCACGCCGGCTTGCTTGCTGGTGCCGCAGCATTCATCGGCCATTGCTACCCTGTCTGGTTAAACTTCAAAGGCGGTAAAGGCGTAGCCACCTTTATCGGCATGTTGTTCGGCATTATGTGGCAGGTCGCCTTGGCTTTTGCTGTATGCTGGCTTTCAATTGCGGTTGCCTTTAGATACTCTTCACTCGCAGCCTTGGTAACAGCAGCACTTTTACCTATTATAACATGGTTTCTTATTGGTGATTGGTTCGCTGTTGGTGTGACGGCAGCATTGTCAATTTTGCTTTTCTATAGACACCGTGAGAACATCAAACGCTTGATAGCCGGCAGTGAAGAAAAGATTGGGCAAAAGAAAAAAGCCAAAGAATAATCTTTCATTCAAAACTCAGTTGGGGGACTGATGCATCAAAATAACAAAACATTGTCCGATGGCGAGCGCGCCAAACGTCTACAATTGCTGCGCACCCCGAATGTGGGACCGATGACATATGCGCAGCTTATGTCACGTTTTTCCGGCGATATTGATGCTGTTTTAGATGCGCTTCCAAACCTCACAACACGCGCGGGCAAGCATCGTGATTTCAAACTCCCATCTCTCTCCGTCGCTCAGAGGGAAATAGACAAAGCACACAAAATAGGTGCCCGCTTCATCGCCTATGATGAAGCTGACTACCCGCTTCCCTTAAACGCACTTACCCCGCCCCCGCCAATGATTTGTGTGCGTGGTAAAATGGAAGCTTTTTTGAAACCCGGCATCGCCATTGTTGGAGCTAGAAATGCGTCCGCAGCAGGCAGAAAACTAACACGTGATATTTCACATGAATTAGCAAAATCCGGCTACACAATCGTGTCAGGCTTGGCACGTGGGATAGACGGCGAAGCGCACGCAGCCGCCCTACAAACAGGTCATACAATCGCAGTCCTTGCCGGAGGTGTAGATGCAATCTACCCGCCCGAACATGCCAAACTTTATGATGCTATTCTTGAACGCGGCGCAATCGTCAGCGAATCACCATTAGGCTATATTGCGACCGCTAAAGACTTTCCCAAGCGTAACCGGATTATTACAGGGCTTTCAATGGCTGTATTGGTTGCAGAAGCAGCCTTGCGGTCTGGGTCTTTAATTTCAGCGCGCGTTGCCCTCGAACAAGGCCGTGAAGTATTAGCTATTCCCGGATCCCCCTTGGATGAGCGCACGCGTGGCTCAAACGGACTTCTCAGACAAGGAGCGTGGCTGGTCGAAAATGCAGAAGACGTGATTTCAGCACTGGAAAACTCAACACCCCCAATGCTGGCAGAGCCTGAAGCGCCAGCATTTGAAACACGCAGCATGATTGATGTTTCTCTATCCACAATCCAATCTTTAACAATGGCGCTTTCTCCAACGCCGACCCATATAGACGAATTAGTGCGCGTCGTGGGAGCACCACTTAGGGAGGTAAACGCAGCTCTTACCGAGCTGGAACTCGATGGTATTGCTCAATCTCATGCAGGTGGATATGTGAGTACTGTTATTGAATAAAAACTGATTTCTCATCTAAAAACATGCCTAAAATTCGCCATTCAAGCGATTTTTTTTGGGTAATGCTGCAAATTGTCACCAAATGCTTAATTGACTTTTATGTCCAGCTCCACCAGTTTCCGCCGCTCAATGCTTCGGGGTGGATTGGCTTAATCAACCCCAATATCGCGAATTCGCCGGGAGAATATATAATGCAAGTCGTCGTCGTAGAGTCTCCCGCCAAAGCAAAAACCATCAACAACTATCTCGGCAAAGACTATATCGTGCTCGCCTCATACGGGCATATCCGAGACCTTCCTTCCAAAGATGGTTCAGTTGATCCAGACGCTGATTTTGCGATGAAATGGGAAGGTGATTCCAAATCCAACAAACGTATCAAGGATATCGCCGACGCTTTAAAGGGAGCCGATGGCCTGATACTCGCCACCGACCCTGATAGAGAGGGTGAAGCTATTTCTTGGCACGTATTGGACGTCCTTTCCAAAAAACGCGGCCTAATGAAAGACAAAAAAATCGAGCGCGTTGTTTTTAATGCGATCACCAAAAAGTCTATCCTTGAAGCCATGCAGAACCCAAGAAGCCTCGATCAGGAATTGGTAGATGCATACCTTGCCCGTCGTGCCTTGGATTACCTTGTTGGGTTCAACCTATCTCCAGTTCTCTGGCGCAAACTCCCAGGTTCTCGTTCTGCTGGCCGCGTACAATCGGTTGCTTTGCGCCTGATTTGTGAACGTGAAGTCGAGATTGAAGCCTTTAAACCAGAAGAATACTGGACCATTAAAGGCTTGATGGATTCTGTTTCAAAAACAGAATTTGAGGCACGCTTATACGAACTTGAAGGCAAGAAAACTCAAAAATTCTCATTCCCGAATAAAGAAGCAGCCGATAAAGCTCTCGAAGTCGTGCGCGTTGGTGGCTACACAGTTCAATCTGTCGAAGCCAAACCTGTCAAATCAAACCCGCCGCCACCATTTACAACATCAACGCTTCAACAAGAAGCCTCGCGTAAACTCGGTTTCAACGCGTCGCGCACAATGGGCGCAGCTCAAAAATTGTACGAAGCTGGTCTCATCACATATATGCGTACTGATGGTGTTGAGATGGCTCAAGAAGCCATTCACGCGGCTCGCGATGCCATTAAAGAGCGTTATGGTGCACCTTACGTGCCTTCCAGTCCGCGCATTTACACATCCAAAGCCAAAAACGCGCAGGAAGCACACGAAGCCGTCCGTCCGACAGATTTCTTAAAACACCCGTCAGAAGTGCGTTTAGAAGCAGACCTTCAGCGCCTCTACGATCTTGTCTGGAAACGTGCAGTCGCGTCTCAAATGGCCACAGCACAGCTTGAGCGCACAACAGCCGATCTAAAATCTAAAGACGGACAAGCTATATTGCGTGCAACCGGTCAAGTTGTGAAATTTGACGGTTTCCTCACCCTCTATCAAGAAGGTAAGGATGATGCCAATGGTGATGAGGATGCCAAACGCCTGCCAGCCATGAGCGTTGGCGATGTCATTGATCTCAAAAAAGCCGACGCCAACCAAAGCTTCACACAGCCGCCTCCGCGCTTCACCGAGGCCTCTTTGGTTAAGAAAATGGAAGAATTGGGCATTGGACGCCCATCAACCTACGCATCAACATTGGCCACTTTGCGTGACCGCGATTATGTTGAGATGGACAAAAACCGCTTTGTCCCTGCGGACAAAGGTCGATTAGTCACCATCTTCCTTGAGAACTATTTCAACCAATATGTTCAATATGATTTCACGGCCGAGCTAGAAGAAAAACTCGACCTTGTTTCAGATGGCAAACTGGAATGGAAAGTCTTTCTCGCAGAATTTTGGAAACAGTTCAGCCTTAAAATCGCAGAAGTCATGGAATTGCGCGTCACAAACGTGCTCGATCTTCTAAATGACGTACTTGGCCCTAAAATCTTCCCGCCTAAACTGGATGAAAAAACCGGCGAGCCAACAGGTGAAGACCCACGCTTGTGTCCATTATGTAAAGAAGGTCAGCTCTCAATGAAGTTGGGCCGCAATGGCGCTTTTATCGGGTGTTCAAACTATCCCGAATGTAAGCACACACGCCCATTCACGACAGATGGTTCAGATGCTGAAGACGCTGTGTCACCAGATGGCAAGCTATTGGGCCAAGACCCTGAAACAGGCAAAGACATCAGCCTACGCACAGGCCGGTTTGGGCCATATGTTCAGCTAGGCGAAGGCATCGGCAAAGAAAAGCCAAAACGCGGTTCTATCCCCAAAGGATGGAAAGCCGATGAACTGACACTTGCTCAAGCTATCCAGCTGATTAACCTGCCGCGCGAGATCGGTCCTCACCCAGAAGATGGTGAAATGATGTATGCGAATTTTGGTCGCTACGGGCCTTATGTTCAGCACCAAAAAACCTATGCCAATTTGCCAGACCCGATGGATGTTTTCGAAGTTGGCCTGAACCGCGCCGTTGCACTAATTGCAGAAAAAAATGCAAAAGGTGGACGCGGCGGTGCTGCAAAAGCACTGAAAGAACTTGGCAAACACCCAGACACAGATGAACCAATCAATGTGTTTGATG